>JADFYX010000256.1 GCA_015232795.1 Magnetococcales bacterium | reverse complement strand
ATAAGCTATAAGCTTGGATATGGTTGTGATCCTAGAATTCGGCAGTTGTCACCATGCACCGCCAACTGTCGAATCTAGGGAGAAGTAGGCAGTACTAACCATCTACCTGCTTTCTAAATTGAACCATAGCTTCACGTAACTCTTCTGATATTGTCGCCATGGTCTTTGATTGAAGATCCACGGTTTGACTCATTGTATTTATTCCTTCTGCCATGCGGTCCACTTCGCTCATGGTTCTAGCAACCTCACCTGAAGCTTGTGATGTCTCGGTTACGTTCCGGGATATTTCACCACTGGCACTGGACACCTCTGTTATAGAGCGGGTCATCTCATCAACACCTGTGGTGGCCTCACCCACGCTGCGGGTAACCTCACCAATACCATAGGATATCTCTTCAACGTTGCGAGAAATGTCACCAATACTGTTTGATGCCCCTTCAACCATATTGGTCACACCGTCAGTCTCCTTGGAGACATCACTCATAGAGTTGGAGATCTCCTCTACTGTTTGGTTCTGCTCATTGACCGACACCAGAATCTCATTGTTAGCCTCACCCAATTTTGAGATTATCTCCCCAACCTTGTTGGTAGCAACCCCGGCAGAGTCGGTATTAGCTCTGATTTCATCGATCTGATCAGAGATCATTCTGGTAGCTTCACTGGTCTGTCTGGCTAACTGTTTAACCTCATTGGCGACAACAGCAAACCCCATACCGGCCTCTCCGGCACCTGCCGCCTCGATAGAGGCGTTCAAAGCCAGAATGTTGGTCTGTTCGGCAATGCTGTTGATGACATCAACCATCTTGCCAATTTCGTGCCCAGATTTGCCAAGTTTTTCCATGATTTCAAAGGTCTCTTGGGAACTGGTTTTAGCCTCTTGAGCCTCCTGTGCAGCATTTTCACAGCGGCTGCGCACCTCACTTAAGGAGCTAGAGAGCACCTCAACAGAGGAAGCTACAGTACTCACATTGCTACTAGTACGTTGTGCAGCCTCCTGTACGTGTTTCATATTTTCTTTTACTTCAGCACCGCCTCTGGAGACGCCTTCCAGATTGGTGTTAGCCTCTTCTGTCGCTGAAGCGATAGTCGACATATTGTTGCTCATCTCTTCAGCGGCTGCGGAGACGGTATTCATGTTAGCGGTCATCTCTTCGGTTGCTGCCGAAATAGTGTGCATGTTGGCACTCATCTCTTCTGCTGCCGCAGCAGCCTGGGAGGATTGCGAGCTAAGCTCATTGGCGCCACTGGACATATCTTGGGCAAGTTTTCCCAAACCTTGGGAAGAGTCGGTAAGTTTTTCGTTAACTGAACTAAGTAGAGCAATCTGGCTACGCAAGGTTGAGTTAATGTTGCGACTGATCAAGATGGCCAGCCAGATGCCAATAACGATAGCCAACAGGGAGACAATATTGACCACCTTTCGGGTGTCAGCGGCGTTGGTCAACATTTGATCTTCGGTCAGAATGTTGTCTGAGGTGATAGCGATCATTTCGTGGAAATGTTTTTTGACTGCCTTAAGTTGAACCTGGGTATCGGTGGAGAAGATGGTTTCGGCCTCTTGCCTACCCGCCAGGGTATTGGAGGCGTGTTGCTGCATACGATGGAGGTGATCGCGGACATGAGCCAGAGTTTCTGTTATCTCGCCTTGGTAAATAGCCTTGGCTGTTTCCACATCTCCTTTACGCAAGGCATCCCGAACTTTTCCACCAGCTTTGTGCAAAGCACGATGCTCCGGCTCCAGATCCTTCATGAAACCGGCCAAATGGGCATCGGATTTCGCCATCTTTTTGCCACCGTCACCATAAATAAATCGCCCCATGGAACATTTAGCCGGATCAAGTTGGACGGTCAGATCATTTTTAGCCGCTAAAATAGCAGACTGCACCTTTTCCGACCAAGACAAATGATCGGCCTCTTTTTGCGCTAGGAAACCCGGAAGGTTCGGATCAGAATCTGTGTAGACCGCCTGAATTTTTTTCGCCGATTCATGTAAACGTTTGTGTGGCTCTCCTACCGAATCTAGGATCGGCTTTAATTGCGGAACCAATTTTTCCGCTTTTTGCCTTCCTTCACCGTAATACCATTTGCCGAAACCACATTTGGTATGATCCAGTTGAACGCCGATATCTTTGACTTTCTGGTCGGTAATGAAAGAACTGACCCGGTTGACCCAGTTGAGATGATCTACCTCTCGCTGAAGAATCTCTCCCTTCAGCCTGTTCCCTTCTACCACCTCCAAGCCATCATCCACCATTTGACCGATCCCTTTCAGAGACCAGCCACCGACGACAACCAGCAACACCAGAACCGTGCCGATGCCCACCAATATTTTCTTACCAAGACTTAGATTGCGCCAAAGCATTGTATATACTCCTTGTTTTTGTTGTAGCTATATAATCATCAACTCAACTTTTGATGCTTAAACAGCTAGTATATTTAAATATTGAAATCTGTTTCCCTACGCAAAAATAAAAAACATCCTGTGGACATATATCTATACAACGCCCACATTTTGTACACTGGGCATCAATAATGGCAATATCCTGACCACATATAGTGGTAGTGATAACCTGTGGCTCTGGACACTTTTAGTAACAGTCACCACACTCATCACATCCTCCTTCCCCGAGCTGATATCTTCTGCGATAACCTCAGAGATTGGATAGCACTGAAATTTCCCTGACTACTCTCTTCGGCAGATACTGGTTGATCCAATCATTCAACATCACAACCGCCTCTGGGCTTGATTCAGTTGGAATTTTTTTAAATAAAGCCAGCACCCAGTTTTCCGAATTAAACGAAAAATGTTCTATTCGATCATTGATATAGCCATGGATCTGCTGATAATTTTCTATAGTTACCATCTTAAACCCATTTTTCTTTGATCCTCCTCTCATGATTAGATCCCCTTCGATAGAATCATCAATTTATGGTATTTGAGGAGATATACCGCATGAGATATGCCACTCCTTATTCTATGGTGCTGGATAGTGGTGACATCTAATTGTCAACCTATTGATAAAATTATCTATAATATTATTTTAAAGAATATTGCAGGGAGAATATCTGAAATAGAATATTGACAAAACAGCCTATTTAAAGTCATATTTGTCGTGCCATATTATGTGCAATAAAGCCATATATGACCTTACTTTTGGAGCAAGTCCATGCCAGATAAAAATAGCACCCTTTCCCCCTCAAAACAGGCCATGGAGGTTCTCTCCAGCATTCATGACCCGGCTATTCTCCTGGATCTGGACTATCGTATTCTGGCAGCCAACAATGCCTATCTGGAGGATCATGCAGGAAAAAAAAACCCGACTAATTTGCACTGTTATGAAGTCTCCCACAATTACAATCGGCCCTGTGACCAGATCGGAGAGTGCTGCCCACTCAAAGTAAGTGCTGAAACGGGAGATTCTGAGCGGATGCTCCACATCCACCAATCCTCCCGTGGGCGAGAATTTATCGATATTGAAATACGCCCAGTCAAGGATGGTACGGGAGAGACTGTCTATTTTCTTGAAATCTTGAGACCAACACTCATTGCCAGTGCCGAGCCAACAGCCGTTGGCTTGGTCGGAACAGCTCCAGCATTCAATCAAATGTTGGAACTGGTGCATCGAGTGGCTCCCGAACAGACATCAGTTCTACTGCTTGGAGAGTCCGGGGTTGGCAAAGAGTTAATCGCCCGCGCTATTCATGAAGCCAGCAAACGAGCAAAGATGCCTTTTGTCCCTGTCGAATGTGCTGGTCTTGCTGAAAACCTGTTTGAGAGCGAGCTTTTTGGACATAAAAAAGGTGCTTTTACCGGTGCCCATTTTGATAAACCCGGTTTGGTGGATGCCGCTCACCAAGGTACACTGTTCCTGGATGAAATTGGCGATGTTACACCACAGATCCAGGTTAAGCTGTTGCGCCTTCTTGAATCCCAAACCTTTCGCAAAGTTGGAAGCACAGACTCTCGATATGTGGACTTTCGCTTGGTCTGTGCGACCAACCGCAATTTATCGGAAATGGTTGAAAAAGGGCTGTTTAGAAT
>JADFYX010000255.1 GCA_015232795.1 Magnetococcales bacterium | reverse complement strand
CTTTAGAACCTTTTCCACCAAACTTCTTAGATAACTCAATAGCCTCATTGATAATCACCCGTTCTGGCAAATCCGTCTCAGCCAATAGCTCATAAACACCCTGACGTAATATATTTCTATCAATGGTGGCAATTCTCTGGGTAGTCCAGTTAATAGCGGCATCTGCTATTAGTTGGTCCAACTCCGCAAGCCTACTCCAAGCACCCTTGGCAATGCGTTTAAAATAAACTAAATCAGCTCTGCCTCCACGGTTTTCAAGGCAGAGCTGCTCAACCGCGTTGCTAATATCATCACCTGAAATATCACTTTGATAAAGAGCTTGTAGGGTTAACTCCCGGGCTTTATGACGATTACCCTGCCCATTATTACTCTTGGTCCCTAGCTTCTGTAACCGGGGATCATCTAAAGCACTGACCTCTCCTTGGCCGTTTTTTTTAACACTTTGTTCCATTATAATTTATTTACCTTAGATCTTCTTAAACAAGTTTATCATCTCCATGGTGGAATGAGCCGTCTCCCAACCTTTGTTACCTGACTTCGCTCCTGCACGATCAACTGCCTGCTCTACCGTGTCGGTAGTCAACACCCCAAAACCTACCGGAATACCACTGTCTAAAGATACCATAGCGACACCCTTGGTGACTTCTGAACAGACATAATCAAAATGCGGAGTTGCACCACGAATAACCGCGCCTAAACAGATAATACCATCATATTTTTTGCTTTTAACCAGTTTAGCAGCGGCCATGGGTATTTCAAAAGCTCCCGGAACCCGAACAACTGTTATATCACCAGCAGCAGCCCCATTGCGAACAAGGCAATCCAAAGCCCCTTCCAATAGACGCTCGGTTATAAAACTGTTAAAACGGGCCACAATTACGCCAAACTTTGTGCCGTTGGCATCCAAACTACCCTCTATATATTGTGTCTGCTTATCCATAGTAGCTTATGTCACCTTTTTTTGTAGGTTTTCTAGTATCCTGTTTATACCAATTCCGACTTTATTGATATGGAGTAAAATATTCTTAATGTTTGCTTGCTGCCTTTACCGGAAACTGCTTTAGCAAATGGCCCATTTTATGCTGTTTGGTAGCCAAATAATCAGCATTGTTCTCTTTAGCGGTAATTTCAATAGGAACCCGCTCAACCACCTCTATCCCGTACCCTTCCAGACCAACAATTTTTTTGGGGTTATTGGTTAAAATTTTAATCTGCCTCACACCAATATCCCGGAGTATCTGCGCCCCAATCCCATAATCCCGTAAATCAGGGGCAAAACCAAGCTCTTCATTGGCCTCAACCGTATCTAAACCCTTATCTTGCAGATTATAGGCGTGCATTTTATTTATCAATCCAATGCCACGTCCCTCTTGCCTCAGATAAAGCACAATTCCTGTACCCGCATCTCCTACCTGTTTCATGGCTGCTTGCAACTGGCTGCCACAATCACAGCGTAAACTGCCAAACAGATCACCTGTTAAACATTCGGAATGCACCCTTACTAAAACTGGCTTGGTTGGGTCTATCTCACCTTTTACCATGGCGACATGTTGAAAATCATCCACATCGTTGGTATAGACCATCAACCTCCACTCACCACCAAATACACTGGGAATTCTAGTCTCAACCGCTTTATGCACCAAACGTTCATTCTCAGTGCGAAATGATATCAAGTCGGCAATAGTAGCGATTTTCAGACCCATTTTTTTAGCAAATGGAATTAAATCCGGCACTCGAGCCATTGTGCCATCATCTTTTAAAATCTCGCAAATAACCGCTGCCGGTTTTGCTCCTGATAACCTAGCAAGATCCACCGAAGCTTCGGTATGGCCTGCTCTTACCAAAACACCACCATCACGCGCTACCAAGGGAAAAACATGTCCAGGACGGGCCAAATCACATGGGGTGGATTTATCATCAATAGCCACCGCAACTGTTCTTGCGCGGTCTTGAGCGGAAATTCCTGTTGTAACTCCAGTGCTTGCCTCAATGGAGACAGTAAATGCCGTCTTGTATTTGGCATTATTATCCACTACCATCAACGGCAATTGCAGATATTTTATCCGCTCTTGGGTCATGGTAAGACAGATCAAACCCCGGCCATATTTTGTCATATAGTTAACAGCAGCATCATCACAATACTCGGCTGGAATAACTAAATCACCCTCATTTTCGCGATCTTCATCATCCACCAAAATTACCATCTTGCCTTGGCGGAAATCTTCGATCACCTCTTCAATAGTGTTAAAATTTGCCATTCAATCAAAAACCTTTCTTGCGTAAATACGCTTCATCCATGGGACGCCCATGACGACCACCCGATTGCATTAGCCTCTCCACATAACGGCCTAGCAGATCGGTTTCAATGTTAACCTGATGACCAGGAGCTAACCCGGCCAAGGTTGTTTTTTTCTGGGTGTGGGGAATGATATTGACCGAAAAACGGCTAACACTTCCACCATCAACCACCTCATTTACCGTTAGACTTACCCCATCAACAGCTATGGAACCTTTGGCAATAACATAACGCCCGGCCTCCCTGGGTAGGGTAAACCAAATCTCAATTGAACGTCCCCGTGGGGTAATGCGCTCTACTTTACCCACCGCATCAACATGGCCCTGTACCATATGACCATCAAGACGACCACCAACCAACAAAGCCCGCTCCATGTTCAGTATGGCACCTGGGGTTAACTTTGCAAAGGTTGTCTTATTTACACTCTCTCGCGAGATCTGCACAGCAAAGCCTTGTGGCTCTTTATTTATAACGGTAAGGCAGGCACCATTAATGGCAATGGAGTCACCAAGTTTTATGCTATCCATAGCAAAACCGCACTTAACCCGTAGCAACCAATCTTGGCCGGTTTTTTCAATGGCCTTAACTGACCCTACATCTTCAATAAGGCCGGTAAACATCTAAATAACATCACCTCTTAGAAGCAGATCACCACCAACAGTTGTAACTTTCAGGTTGCTTATTTCTTGTGCTTGGGCCAACTTGGCAATACCCAGCCCTTTAAACAGACCAGGAGCCTCTTGACCCCCTATTAATTTTGGAGCTAAAAAGAGAGCCAGACGGTCCACAACACCTGAATTTAGTAAACCATCACTTAAAATACCCCCAGCTTCTGAAAGAACACTGGTAATTTCTAACTCTCCCAACTGCTGCATCATGTGGGCAAGATCCACCTTACCAGCAGGGGTCTCATCACATTGTATAACCTTCACACCACGCTGGGTAAGTCTGTTTATTTTAGCAACGCTATTATTCTTCAAGGTTGCAATCCACAACGGAGCACTCTTTGATGATTCATATATGGTGGCACTATGGGGAATTTGCAAGTTGGAATCCACCACAAGGCGTATCGGATCTCTACCTCCAGCAATTCGACAGTTAAGGCGAGGATTATCTGCCAGTACCGTACCGATACCCACCAGCACAACATCATGGCGATTACGCATACCCTGCACATATTTACGGGCATCCGGTCCTGTTATCCACTGGCTCTCCCCTGTACGAGTGGCAGTTTTACCATCTAAAGAGGCTGCCATTTTAAGGGTAAGCATGGGGCGACCCTTGGTTATCCAGGTGATAAACGGCAGGTTCAAGCTTTTGGCCTCCTCCTCACGCACACCTGTTGTTACCTCAATTCCAGCTTCCTGCAACATCTGCAACCCAGTACCCGATACTTTGGGGTTGGGGTCAGACATTGCCACAACCACCCGGCTAACACCTGCTTTTATCAAACCTTTAGCACACGGCGGAGTTCTACCAGTATGGCTACACGGCTCCAAGGTTACATACGCAGTTGCCCCCTGGGCCTTTTGTCCAGCATCTCTTAAGGCAAAAACCTCTGCATGGGGTTCTCCTGCTTGAGGATGAAAACCCCGACCGACGACTTTACCATTTGCAACAATTACACAGCCAACAACAGGATTAGGCCGCGTGCGACCAACAGCTCTGGCTGCAAGTCGAAGAGCTTGATCCATGTATCGTTGGTCTAAATCCACCAAATTTTCCTGGCTAAATATTAAGCTTTAGCTTCTAAAG
>JADFYX010000254.1 GCA_015232795.1 Magnetococcales bacterium | reverse complement strand
CATGAGACCCGTTGAAGACTACGACGTTGATAGGCTGGGTGTGGAAGTGCAGTGATGCATGAAGCTTACCAGTACTAATTGGTCCATTGGCTTTCTTATTTATTTGACATCATTAAATTTATCAAACATGCCCATTCCACTCAGTTGTTAAGAGACATCAGTTGGTGTAAACTCCATCGGGAGTTGAGTCAGACTGATAACTTTTAACATTGCTATAGATTCCTGGTGGCGATGGCGAGGGGGTCACACCCGATCCCATCCCGAACTCGGCAGTTAAGCCCCTCAGCGCCGATGATACTGCATCTTAAGGTGTGGGAAAGTAGGTCACTGCCAGGAATCTTTTTACCGCGGGATGGAGCAGTTCGGTAGCTCGTCGGGCTCATAACCCGAAGGTCGGAGGTTCAAATCCTCCTCCCGCAACCAAAAAGTGAGAACGGAAACGTTCTCGAAAAATCGCCACTCTTCGGAGTGGCTTTTTTTATGCCTAAATTCCCCAATAATTTCAATAGATAGTACGTCACCAACCGGTGACTATAAACTCTCTGTCGAGGTCGGGCCCTCTCTATTCCGGCCCGTTTCTCTCTCTTTGGGCCGATATTCTGAAAAAGGTGAGGTCGGATGCAAATCCGACCTCGCCCCCCGACCTCGCATCGCAAGATAGAGTTATCCGTTTGGGTAAAGATGATGAAAAAATTGTAAAACTGGCCAAACTAGATGGTTGTTATGTCTTGAAAACCGATCTTACAAAACAGGCGGCGACCAAGGAAGTGGTCCATAATCGCTACAAAGATCTCGCCTTGGTAGAGCAGGCTATTCGTGAAAGCAAAACAGTTCATTTAGAAATGCGGCCCATCAATGAATATGTTATGATGAATTTTTGGGTCGCTCAATGGGTGAACATCCGTTACAGACAATGAGCTACCAGGGAATAAATCCGTTGATCGCCATTCAGATGGCTTTGGCTGGAAAATAGATGGGGTGAGCAGTTACATTTTTTAATGAAGAAGAGGTAGATTGTATAATAAATACCTTGAAAATTGGTGCGGATGAGAAGATTTGAACTTCCACGGAGTTGCCCCCACTGGCACCTGAAGCCAGCGTGTCTACCATTCCACCACATCCGCACAGAGATGGGACAATATCAGTACTCTTAGTTATGGTCAAGGGTGACTGAATCTTACCACCTACCCATAGGTTAAACAGGTTAGTAGGGGATGTCTCCCTAAAAAGTAAACACTCTAACTGGATATTTATTTTTTGAGGTTATTAGGTCTGATTTGGCGTGGCTAATTGCATAAATGTGAACCACCACCATCTACTAGTTGGGCAGGGTCTATACCCATGGCCCATAAAGCTGCGGTCCATCTGCCTTCGGAGGGTAGGTCAAACAATACCCGGCGGTCAAAGTTTGCTATTAACCATGCATTTTCCCTGATCTCACGCTCCAACTGCCCCTTTGCCCAACCGGAATAACCCAAAGCAAAAAAGAATTGATTTTCAGTCTCTTTTTCTACCAATGTGCGAAGAATATCTGGGTCGGTTCCTAAAAAAAGGCTATCTCCAACTTTTAAATGGGTTGGGTCTTCGGTCTTTTGTTCAAAAAGTACGAAGCCCCTCTCAAGGGAGACTGGGCCACCTTGATATACTATTTTTGGCCCTTCATCACGTCGCCATTCAAGGTTTAATTGACCTATAACTTCATCCATAGGTGCTGGGTGCGGTTGATTTATCACTAATCCCAAAGCACCTTCACTATCATGGCTACAGATAAAGAGAACTGTTCTCTCGAAGTTGTTATCTTCCAGAGTTGGCATTGCTACTAAAAATTTTCCTGCCAGACTGTTCTCTTTTTTCATAATAAGATGTCCTACTCGGCTAAGTGTGCCTCTATCTTAGCATGAATTCCATCAAAACCGCCATTGCTCATAATTACAACTTGATCCCCAGCTTGTAACTGGCTCGACAGTAGCTCAACTGCTTGGGTTGCATCTGTTACTACATAAGCACTATCACCTTTTGGGCTGTTTTTTTCAATATTTAATTTTTTCACGATATCATCAACATCCAGCATTTCATCTTTTGTTAAACCCCGAGGAGCAGGTCTTGCAAGGATTATCTTATCTGCTGGAGCTAATGCCTGCCCCAAACTATCTTGATGAATCCTTCTGCGCATGGTGTTTGATCTTGGTTCTAAAACTACCCAAACTCGACCTTTACCACTCACCACGGCCTGTAAACCTTGCAATGTGGTTTTTATGGCTGTTGGATGGTGGGCAAAATCATCATAAACGGTGATACCCTTTAATTCGCATCGCTTTTGCAGACGACGTGCTACACCTTTAAACTCTTCAAGCCCGGCTTTAATAAGTTTTGGCTCCATACCATGGACCAAAGCCACGGTTGCTGCTGCCATACCGTTTATGACATTGTGTCGACCTATGAGGTTCCAATCCACTTTTAGCAGCAGTTCATCCCCTTTATATATCTGCCAACGGCGACAATCTTCTTGTTCTAATTTAGCGTAGTAGTCGTTCTCTTTATTAAAACCGTATGTAATAACTTTGCTAAATGCATGGGGCAAAAGAGCATTTATTTCTGGATCATCGCCATTGGCTAAAATATGGCCAGAGGCAGGGACAGAGCGTAATAAAAGTCTAAATTGCTTTCTTATTGCCTCAAGGTCAGGATAGATATCTGCATGGTCAAATTCTAGATTATGAAGAATAAGTGTGCGTGGTCTATAGTGGAGAAACTTAGGCCGTTTATCAAAAAATGCTGTGTCATACTCATCACCCTCAACCACGACCCATTGGCTTTTGGGGAAACGCACCCCTTGTCCGAAGTCTCGGGGAATACCACCTATAAAAAAACCAGGTTGCCATCCACCCCTATCTAAAACTTTTGCTATAAGGCTTGTTGTAGAGGTTTTTCCATGGGTTCCTGTTACCACAACAGGATGTCGAGCTGACAGTACATTTTCATACAGCCACTGGGCACCAGAACAGTATGGTAGCCCCATATCCATCAAAGCCTCAAGCTCTGGATTACCCCTTGATATAGCGTTACCGACAAGTACCTGATCTGGGGCAGGATTGAGATTATCGGCACTAAAACCTTCAAATATTTGAATATTTTGTTGCTCAAGAAATATACTCATAGGTGGATAAATACCAGCATCGGAGCCGGAAACCCGCCACCCTTTTTCTTTTGCCAAAGCAGCTAGTCCTGCCATAGCTGTACCGCAAATACCAATTATATGTAGGTGTTGTACCATAAGATGCTCAAATCCTCTAATCCCAGACTATGGGCCATTTTGTGTTAGTTTTTGCAGTGTTAAGTATCTTTCTAAATTGTTGCCAATCAAAACCTGGGCCGGGGTCCCATTTGCGAGTTGGGGCGATATCCTTGTGTCCCACAATTTGTCGGTCTGTTATGGCTGGAAAACGGCTTTGCAGGGTACGAGTTAAACAGGCTAACTGCTGTAACTGTACAATCTCAAAAGCTTGTATTTCGTCTCCTTCCAACTCAACACCAATAGAAAAATCGTTACATTTGCTACGACCTTGCCATTGACTGACCCCAGCATGCCAAGCCATTTTGTTTACTGGGACGTACTGGGTAATAGCACCATCACGTTTTATGAGAAAATGGGCAGAAACTTTAAGGTTGGCTATCTCCCGGTAAAACGGGTGAGCATCACCATCTAAGCAGCCTAAAAACAGGTCATCCACACCACAACCACCAAATTCACCCGGTGGCAGACTAATAGCGTGGACGACCAGCAGATCGATTTGAGTTCCATCAGGGCGTAACTCACAGTGGGGCGATGGAAGATAACAAAATGTTTTATTGCAGGGTGTCAGTCTACTCGCTCCACAGAAGCAACTTCAGGAATTTTCTCTTTTAATGTTTTTTCAATACCACCTTTAAGAGTCATTAATGCTCCAGGACAAGATCCGCAAGCACCTTTTAGTCTAACATTGATAACATTTTGGGCTGTTACCCCTACCAACTCTACATCACCACCATCACGCTGTAGAAAAGGGCGAATTT
>JADFYX010000253.1 GCA_015232795.1 Magnetococcales bacterium | reverse complement strand
AGACTTTGTTGTTATGAACGGCTCTAAAACCAGCAATGGCGACTATAAAGCAATGGGTCTGCACTCGGAGAACTTCTCAGCCTTTAATCTTACCGAAAAGGTGCAAATTATTGGTGGCACTTGGTACGGTGGCGAGATGAAAAAAGGTCTCTTCTCCTTGATGAACTACTATCTGCCTTTGCGTGGAATGGCTGCTATGCACTGTTCTGCTAATGTTGGCGCAAATGGTGAAACCGCTATCTTTTTCGGTCTATCAGGAACTGGTAAAACCACTCTGTCTACTGATCCTAAACGTAAACTGATTGGTGATGACGAACATGGCTGGGACGATGATGGTATCTTTAACTTTGAAGGCGGTTGTTATGCTAAAACCATCAACATGGACCCAGTAGCAGAGCCAGATATCTATAAAGCCATTCGTCGGGATGCTCTGTTAGAGAATGTAACAGTAGACGAAAACGGTAAAATTGATTATGCAGACTCCTCTGTAACCCAAAACACACGGGTTTCCTATCCAATTCACCACATTGAAAACAGCGTCCCATCCCCTTCTAAAGCTGGACATGCCTCAAAGGTGATTTTTTTAACAGCCGACGCTTATGGGGTAATACCTCCTGTAGCAAAACTAACTCCGGAGCAGACTAAATACCATTTTCTCTCCGGTTTTACCGCTAAACTAGCAGGTACCGAGCGTGGGGTTACAGAACCTACTCCAACCTTCTCTGCCTGCTTTGGTGCAGCATTTTTAACCCTACACCCTACAAAATACGGTGTAGAGCTGGTAAAGCGCATGGAGGCAGTTGGTGCTACCGCATATCTGGTAAATACCGGATGGAACGGTACTGGAAAACGGATATCAATCCAAGATACCCGCAGAATCATAGATGCTATTTTAGATGGCTCCATTGATCAGGCTCCTACTAAAGATATTCCACTATTTAATCTTTGTGTCCCGACATCTCTACCCGGTGTGGATAGCACAATCCTTGATCCTCGCGATACTTACGAAAACCGTGACGAATGGGATAGTAAAGCCAAAAAGCTAGCACAGATGTTTATCGATAATTTTGTGCAATATACCGATAATGAGGAAGGAAAAGCTCTGGTTGCTGCTGGGCCACAGCTTTAGGAGAGATAGATAAGAGTTGTTAGATGACTCACTGTAGGAGCGAACTTACTCGTGAATTGTTTTGATACCACGAAATATTCCCAAGCAAGCTCGCTTTTACAGGTAATATTATATTATTTTCAAGAGATAGATTAAGTAGTTATTTCCTTAACAGGCACCACAAGGGAGTTAAACACTGCAAAACCGTTTTTTAAAACGCCGTCACGATCTGAGTGATATTCTGGAACGGTTCCAGGCTCCTATAATCGCTCTGATCTTGGTCAATACAATCGGCATACTGGGATTCATGATCATTGATGATTATCCCTTTTTGGATGCTGTGTATCAGACTGTGTTTACATTGACAACTGTCGGATATCAGGAGACCCACCCGATATCCCAACCAGGCCGTCTTTTTGTTATCGGTTTGATTTTAGGTGGTGTTGGTGTTTGGTCTTACGCTATCGCGGTCTCCATTAACGTGGTTATTAGTCATGATCTGCTGGGTAAAATTCGAGATACATTTATGGAGAATAGAGCCAGAAAATTTAAAAATCATTTTATAATCGCTGGTTATACAGATATCACCCGTCAGGTGGTCAGAAGCCTTCTGCGCCAGGGAATACCCTATGTGGTGATAGATGATGATCACCACCGGGTAACTCAGGCCAACGAAGACGGTATTGTTGAAATACTCCCTTTAAACCCTTTTTTAAATGATAGTTTCCGCCGGGCAAATATTCTTTATGCTCGAGGTATTGTCGCTGCTTTTCAGGATGATTCAGACAACATTACAGCGGTAGTTACAGGAAAAATTCTTGAAGAAGAGATCAAAAGACCAATCATCATAATAACCGTAGCCGGGCATCAAGAGTCACGGGAAAAACTCCAAAAAGTTGGTGCAACTACTGTTATTTTGCCTAATGAACTAATTGGTCAACGAATTTCCGCCATGGCTATTCACCCATCAGGGGAAGGTGAGAGCAGCTTTTTGGATCGAATAGCCTTTGGGGAATTTTTAAATCTGGATATACGTGACATTACGATAAGTAAAGGCTCAACCTTAGAGGGTATTTCAATTCGTGATACTAATATACGCCGTGACTTAGGGGCGCATATTTTAGGTATTCAACGTCGTAGACACCGCCGTTTGATTTTAATGCCTAATCCAGATATGCATATTCATGCAGGAGACAGGGTGTTGATAATGGGTACTTTGGCCCAACTTGCCTTGCTGCCAGAATATTTACATCCAGAAACGAATAATGAGCCAACAGAAGAAGATATTACAGTTATTGCTAAATAGAATAACTTTAAAAATATAACAATTAGGGGCAAACTGACGCCCTTTGACAATTTTCTAAGAGGTGTCCTATGGAATGGCGCATGGTTTGGACCACTTTTTTTCTTATGATGGCACTGACCACAACGGTCAGCTATCTTTCCCATTCTAACGATGGCTATGAGTTGATTATTGCTGTCAGCATGAATGTTATAGCAACTACACTAAAGCTTGGAGCCAGACGCACGACTGGAGCAATGACCATGGCTGCTAGCATGGCTGCTGATTTTCATCTTATACCTGCATTATGGGCCTTTTATTATCTTCAAGATACTAGTATGGCAACTGGTTTAGCATGGGGTGCAGTGGTGGCAAATATTGTTTCTGTTATCTTGCTAATTGTAGATGCAATACTAAGACAGATGGAACTAGATATCCTCTCCTAAACAATGAAAATCATAGTCGTTGGTTTGAGCCACAAAACTGCTCCTGTCTCTCTACGTGAACAGGTTGCCGCCGGAAATTCGTTAGAACAACAACTTACGGAACTGATAACTCTGGAGCCTGTTTTAGAGGCTGTCTTGTTATCCACCTGTAACCGTTTTGAAGTTTATTTTGTCTGCGAAACTCCTCAGAGTGCTATTACCGCCGTACAGCAATGGCTGGCCCAAAGCCACAATATAGAGTTAGACAACTTAACCCCCCACCTCTACAGTTACCAAGAAGAGCAGGCAATAAACCACGGCTTTCGGGTTGCTGCAAGCCTGGACTCACTAGTGGTTGGCGAAGCACAAATTTTAGGCCAGCTAAAACAGGCTTTTCAAACCGCAACTGACATTAAAACCACCGGGACAATTCTCAATAAGCTGTTCCAGCGTTTTTTCCAGGTTGCTAAAAAAATTAGAACCGAAACCGAAATTGCCAAAAACCCGGTCTCCATAGCCTCGGTTGCGGTCAATCTCGCCCGGCGGATTTTTGGTCGTTTAGAAGACCACACCTGTCTTTTAATTGGAGCAGGTGAGATGTGTGAGTTAGCAGCCCAGCATCTATCATCACAAGGGGTGAAAATTCTTGTAGTCAATCGCACCCTAGAAAATGCCAAAAATCTAGCTGCTCAGTTTTCAGGTGAGGGCTATTCAATAAACCAACTTGCCGAACAACTACCAAGGGCAGATATCATTCTCTCTTCAACTGGTGCCGATGAGCTAATGGTAAAGGCTGAGATGGTTAAAACCGCCTTAAAACAACGACGGCAGCGACAACAATTTTATATTGATATTGCGGTTCCGCGGGATTTAGACCCTAAAATTGCGGATGTATCAAATGCTTTTCTCTATGATATTGATGATTTAAAACAGATTGTTGAAGATAACATGGGGGATAGGGGGAAAGAAATTAACGCAGCCCAAAAGATAATTGATCTTGAAACTCCTAATTTTATTCAATGGCTTAAAAGTTTAGAGGTGGTTCCAACTGTTGTCGCCCTTAAGACAAAAATTGAGACAATAAGGGACCAAGAACTTGCTAAACTACAAAAAACTCTACCTAACCTCTCCCCCACAGAGCAAAAAGAGTTGGAAAAATTTGCAAGGTTATTGGTAAACAAAATATTACATCATCCCTTAAAAAATTTAAATAGCATTGCAAGTGAAGAGGATAGCTGGCTTTATGTGG
>JADFYX010000252.1 GCA_015232795.1 Magnetococcales bacterium | reverse complement strand
TTGGGAAATTCCGCGGTAAGATCATTATGGTAATAATTTATTATTAGCTCGTCGATACCTGCCTGAATCAATTTTTCTGCCTTATTAATCGATAAGGCCTTCCCATTGGTCAAAATCTGGATTCTGTTTTGGGGAAACATCTCTCTGGCAACAGAAATAAATTCGGTAAGATCTTTAAAAATAAGTGGGTCACTGTTGTTATGGTAGGCTATGCGACCTTGAAAATTTATATTTTTCAGTTCTTGCAGAACTTTTTTGTGCAGTTCTGGAGCCATTGTCTCGTCTTTGCGTGGATCTGTTTTTACTGCTGCCAGACAGAAAGCGCACTCCCCATTACAGCGAGTGCGTACCTCAAAAAAAACAGTATCGAACAGTGGCGGGTCAAGTACTGTAATAGCTTTTTGTTCCATAATAGGCTTATAAACAAAAAGGTTTTGTAATTGCCACAATATCCAAGATGACATTGTTGTGTTTTCCTAATCTACCATGGATCTCATTAAACTTAAGGCTTTGGCAACAGTTTTGGGATCTTTTTGATGCTGTTCAGAAAAAATTGCGAAAAGTCGACCTTTGGGATCAATCAAGAAAATAGCAGCGGTGTGGTCAACTGCATAATCGCCATTTTCATCAACCTCATCGGATATTTTATAGTGGGCCCATACTTGTTTGGTCAGGGAGTCTATCTCTTTTGTGGTTCCTGTTGCCCCTAAAAATTTTTCATGGAAATATGGTGTATACTCTTTTAAAAGTTCTGGTGTGTCACGTTTTGGGTCAACAGATATAAAAGTGGCATTGGTATGCTCAAATCCTCGGGGTTGCTCTTTTAATTGTTCAAATACCTCGGCTAAAAAACTTAAAGAGGTAGGACAGACATCCGGGCAGTGAGTGTAACCAAAAAATATAAAGGTCCAGTTGTCTCTTAACCGAGAAACGTCGTAAATATCACCATTTTGGTCCTGTAATTTAAACGGTGTAAGGGGTTTTGCTTCAGGAAGCATGAGACCTTTTAGCTCAGTTGGTATTAGTAGCTGTGGGTTAACTGGCCTGTTCTGCCATAAATACAGGCTCATTATTATACCACCAACTATCAAGACACTCTGGACTACTATTGTTAGTAAGTTTTTTTTATTGTTTTTCACAGCTATTTTTTCACCTGTTTTAAGAGCCAGCGTATTGCTAAAATCGTCAAACCGACGTTCCAGACAATTCCAACTATCCAAAATGTTTGGTTCTCCATAAATACTACTCCAGATCTCTATAAATTGTTTGTTAAACTAGCAAAGATAGCTAAAATTATTTATTTAGCTAGCGATACTTTCCTGTTTTTTTATTTTATTTGTAATCCATAAATAGGCTAACACTCCAATGGTTAGATTTGCTAGGGAAATGGCTGTAAAAACACCTTGGACTCCCCAAACTTTATTAGCAAACCACGCTAAAGGCAGTGAAAGAAAGAAGGTTCTACCCAACGCAAGCGTTGTTGCGTGCAGGGGGTTTCCCAATGCATTAAAGGCAGCACTCGCAGAATAAATTATTCCTGCTGCCCCATAACTTATAGGTACAATAGCCATATACAGTGTAGCATAAGCAACAACTTCGGGTGCCGAATTTATCTGCTGGGTTATGATCTCTCCCCCAAACCATAAAATTAGAGTGCTCAAACCTCCCCAGCCTAAAGCAAAAATAGTGGTGAGCTTAATGGCCTCTTTTAATCTTTCATATTTTTTTGCTCCAAAATTTTGTCCCATAAAAGGTCCAAGACCTGCAGATAGAGCGACAAAAGGGATAAGAAAAAACATCTCTATGCGAGAAGCCACACCAAAAGCAGCAACGGCAGAACTGCCATATTTTGCAATTATCATGGTGATAAAACCCGCTGCAATGGGCATGATAATGTTGGTCCCCGCAGTTGGTAGGCCAATATAGAGAATTTTTTTCCAAGAGTGTAGTAGTTGGCTAGGCTTTGTCTGCGATAGGTCTATAAGTTTTAAGCGATAGTGGAGTACATACCCTGAAGCAAGAAATGTTATAGCTCGAGAGATGAGTGATGCCCAAGCTGCTCCCTCTAATTCAAGACGGGGAAATCCTCCTAAACCAAAGATTAATAGTGGGTCCAATATGACATTACTCAGGGCAGCTACTGTCATGATCAGGCTGGGTATGCGAGAGTCTCCCGTTGCCCGTATTATACTGTTGCCAACCATTGGTACAACCAGAAAGATCATGCCACCATACCAGATCTCCATATATTGATGAATCATGGGGAGGAGGGTAGGGGCAGCCCCTAAAGCCAAAAATAGGGGGTCAATAGTCGCAAAGCCTATTACCACAAAAATAATAACAATTACTAGAGCCAAAATAAGGCTGTGGGTGGCATAATGACGCACATCATCCATGTCACCTCTGCCAATTGTCCGTGATATTACTGAAAGTGCACCAACCCCCAACCCCATGGCTATGCTTGCGGTTCCTGTTACAACAGGAAAGGTAAAGCTAATTGCTGCAAGTTCTTTTGTTCCTAATAGCCCTATAAAAATAGTGTCCGCAAGAAAAAAAGAAAGAACCATAAAAACACCCCATATCATGGGGATGGTAAGCTGAGTCAACCTTGTTAACACATCTCCTTGGGTAAGGTTTTTACGGGACATAAACTGGATTTTCCTTGGCAATTAAAGTTTAACGTCAATTGACGATCTTATATTCTGTGTGGTTTATTTATAGCTTACTAAAGTTCAGGTTATATTAGAAAGGATTGATCCCTTGGAAGTATCTCACCAAAAACAAATTGCCATATGGTTGTTCATCTGTTGTTTCATGGTTGCCGGAATGGTAGTCATAGGTGGTTTGACCCGCTTAACTGGCTCTGGATTGTCTATGGTTACGTGGGCCCCAGTTCTTGGTTGGTTTCCTCCAATGTCTCAGGAAGAGTGGCAGACTGTTTTTTCCTATTACCAAAAATCTCCAGAGTTCATGGCAGTTAATTTTGATATGGATGTGGAGGGTTTTAAGGGAATATTCTGGTTGGAGTTTATCCACCGTCTGTTTGGTCGTACCATAGGTTTGGTGTTTCTTTTTCCTTTTCTCTATTTTTTATTGCGTAAACGTATTGCAGGTAACCTAAAACCCAAATTGCTGCTTATGTTTATTTTGGGTGGGCTTCAGGGTGTAATGGGGTGGTATATGGTAAAAAGTGGTTTGGTTGACGATCCCCGAGTCAGTCAATATCGTCTTACTGCGCATCTAGGTCTGGCGGTGTTGATTTATACTTATATGTTGTGGGTTGGTTTAGGGTTATATAACAATAGCCAGAATTCATCTGCAACCATAAAATTTCCAAGATTATCAGCTGTTTCAACCTCAGTAGCCTGTCTTGTTTTGTTAACTCTACTCTCAGGTGGGTTTGTTGCAGGTCTTGACGCTGGCCTGGCCTTTAACACATTTCCTTTGATGGATGGTGACTGGATTCCTGATGGCTATATGCCAACGGAGCCAGCTATAATAAGTATTTTTGAAGATGTGGCGACCGTACAGTGGAACCATCGTCTTCTCGCTATGATAACTCTATTGTCTGTCTCTGCTTTTGGTGTATATGCTTTGAAGTTTGAGCTATCGAACAAAATTAAAATAGCAGTCAAACTGCTTCTTGCAATGGTTGTTATACAGGTATTGTTAGGAATTTTTACACTACTTAACTCTGTACCTGTTGCCTTGGCTTCGCTTCATCAAACCGGAGCACTAATTTTATTTACAATTTCCCTTATTATAACTCACTGGACAAAACATTAGATCTTATGGTCTTTTTATGATTCAGCCCCATTATCAGTTTTTTGTTAAAGCTGTCTTTGGGGCAAAATGACTTTACCAATGTGTGGTTAAAATCCATGTTGAATTTTTATTTGATATAATTGATTCAGATCAATTATATCAAAGTGATATTCTTAGTATTCATTTCAAAATTATATGTTGCATGATTAATTTTTTCAATAAAATTAACGTATCCAGAATAAATATTAAAAATGGAAAAATTTAAGGTTGATACTCATTGACCTTAAATGTTACATTTTTGCGA
>JADFYX010000251.1 GCA_015232795.1 Magnetococcales bacterium | reverse complement strand
CAATCATGACATACCAGGAGGAATTTTTGGAATAATTTCATCAGGAGGGCCAGCCAGTTTCAGGTAGCCCTGCTGAAAAAATAGTACTGTGTCGGCAACTTTGATATGGCTGGGGCGGTGGGTAACGATAAAGATGGTTTTTTTTCCACGTTGTGAATTTATATAACGGACAAAAGCCTGATCACTATCCCAATCCAAGGTATTTGCTGGCTCATCAAACAGCATTATTTTAGCTGGTTTAAGGTAGGCTCTTGCCAAGGATATCTTCTGAATCATACTTGAAGGCAGACTAGTGGCCTTTTGGTCTCCAACTCTGGTCCAAAACCCTTGTGGCAAAGCTTTAATCTCATCTAAAACATCAGCAGCTATACAAGCCTCTTCTAAATCTTCATCGGATGCAGTGGCATAAGCCAGACGCAGATTTTGTGCGATAGTTCCATAAAAAAGTGCACATGTTTGAGGAACATAAGCTATAGCATGGCGCAGTTCAATCTGGTTCATCTGCCTGATATCCAAGCCATCAATACGAATACTGCCAGCCTGGGGAACATAAATACCCGCAATTAACTTTACAATTGTGGATTTACCAGACCCATTACCACCAATAACCGTAACAATATTTCCCGGTTTTATATCAAAAGATACACCCATCAATGCCGGTTCTGCATCTGGAGAATAACGGATACTTACACGGATAAACGAAACAAATCCCTGGAATTTTTTTAAAGGGTCAATAACCGCAAACTCTTCTCGCTCTGGCACAACCTTCATCAAACCATCAATCTGCTTAATACTTCCTCTAACCTGCTCCAGGCGTGTCATGGCAACAAATGCACTCTGTATAGGAGCCAAAACCCGCCATACCAGAATCATGGTTGCAACCAATCCACCAGTTGTCATATCTCCTGCCAAAACCCGGAACACACCTATACCGATAGTAGCAATACCAGACCCCATAACCAAGATGGTAGAGATGGTATTGACCAAAGAGTTGATAAAGGATGTTTTAAAGGTAGCCATTGCGGCTTTGGCTGCCAGATCTCGGTAGCGATCAAGTAAAATCTGCTCAACACCGTTATATTTAATACCACGAATTTTTGATAGAGCTTCAACGACAAACTCCTGCCTTTTTGAGACAGCTCTACGGCTTTTTGACTCCTCGTTAGTAACCATGGGCATCATCACAAACCACATAACTCCAAACAAAACCATAGTCACAAGAGGAATAAGTGCAACAGGACCAGCCAGGCTCATTATTACCGAGAAAAATACGATGGTAAACGGTAGTTCAAAAAAGACCATCATCAATGGTCCGGTGAAAAAATCACGTACCGAATCAAAGTTTTTAATCCGAGAAACCTGTGCGCCAATAGGTGCTCGTTCTGTAACATGGGGCGGCAAGGATAGAATACGCATAAAAATGGCATTACTGACTATACCATCCAACCTTGCACCAATGTACATTAGCATTTGCACACGAATTTTACGCAACATCCAATCAAAAAGCATAACCACACCAATACCTACCAATAGACCCATAAGCGTAGTTATTGAGCGACTTCCCACCACCTTGTCATATACTGACATCACAAATAGCGGGGTCGCCACCTGCAACAGAGTGAGAAAAAATGTGACAATCATAATGTAGGTGATGAGCTTTCTAAACCGCTGGGAGACAAAGCGAAACCAGCCCAAGCGTTTCTGATCGGAAACTATCTCTTCAATATCCAACAACTCAAAAAAGTATGCCGTACCTTTGAGAGTACGCAAGGGCAGTTTTTCTAAACGGTTTAGCTCACCGTTAAAAATTATAATTGCATTTTTAGTCCGTTTTAATAAAACCATGGCCCCAGAGAGATCTGGTACAAATAGACATGGCATTAAACGGGCATCGATATCTGCTGCATTTATACGGCCTTGGCGACTCCTGTAAGAAAGGTTGGACATCATGTTACGCAAACCAGTCAGGTCTAATGTCTCAGCAAAATGGGGCAGAGCCTCGGCAATATGACGACGATCACCACGATAACCAAGTGACATGAGAAGTGGCATCATGCAGGAGCCAAAGTCCGACATATGGGCAAACTCTTGTAGCAACCCGGTAATATCTTGGCTTGGACGCAGGGCTTTGGCAAAAGCTTCTAATTCTGGATCACGGTCAATGGGGGATTGGCTCATACTCTAGCTACCCCCTTTAATGCTTGGTGGTGGTACGCTTCTGGGTGGCTGGGGAGGTTTAATGACAACCTCACCACCCTCCAATTTAAAAACACGTTTTGCCAGCTTTAACAAAGATGGTCTGGCACTTACCAATACGACGGTTGAGCGACCTCTCATATTAGCCAAAACCTTGCCAAGATTGTCATCCCCAGCTCCATCTAAAGCGGTATTAGCCTCGTCAAAAAGTACAATTTTTGGTGCTGTAACCAGAGAGCGAGCAATGGTAATACGCTGTTTTATGCCTTTGGGTATGGACTCATCCGCACCATCATCGATTATGGTTTCATAGCCACGTGGTAGTTTGGATACAAAGGTTTCTAGTTGCAGTAGTTCTGATGTGGCTATTGCAGCATCTTCATATCCCGGACGGAAAAGGTGGATATTTTCTAAAATAGAGCCTTTAAACAACATCCCTACTTGTGGCAAATAGGCCACCCTATCACGAATAGAACGGGGATCGTGGAGATTCAGATCGTAGCCGTCTATAAACACTTCACCTGATGTGGGTTTTAAAGCTCCCATCATCAACCAGAGCAGAACTGTTTTACCACTACCGTTCTCGCCGGATATACCTATCATCTCACCAGGAGCGATATCTAAAGAGACGTTTTTAATGATGTCCGGCCCATCTTCAGAAAACCTAAAACTGACATTGCGCATCTCTAAACGGCCAACAATCTCAGGTATTTCAGGAAGTCCAAAACGAGATTCTGGTTTTAACTCAAACACCTTGGCAAGACGATCTTTTGCCAAGCGAATTGTCTGAAAGCGAGTCCAGATTCCAACCGCCCTTTGCAAAGGTTGCAAAGCCCGCCCTGATAGCATGGTACAAGCAGCTAGACCACCAATGGTCAACTGCTGTTCTACCACCATTATACCCCCGAAAGAGACCACGCCAACCATTGATAACTGAGAAAAAAACGCCCCAATATTCTGGGCATCACCACCCTGTACGCCTACCTCCTGAGACCCTTTAGCACAAGCATCTGATAGTCTCTCATAACGGCGGAGCATCATGGCTTCCATAGCCATTGATTTTACAGAGTGCAGACCTGTTAGAACCTCAATAATAAAATTAATTCGGCGATCATCAGACTCAATTTTCTGTGCCACCAGTTTATGAAGTTTTATGCCTAACGCCCAAACAAACGTCAAAAATAAAACAAACATTATCAATGGCATAAGCACCAACAAACCAGCCAAATGATAGACCAGCCCAAGATAGATAGCAACAAAAGGTAGGTCCAAAATTACCAATACTGCCTGACCAGAATAAAAATCCTTCAATGTGCTAATGGCATTTACACGTTCCAGATGAACACCCGCCCCATCTTTTTCGAAATCAATCAAATTTGTGGTAAGAAGCCTCTCCATTGCACTGCAACTTGCCAAATGTTCAAACCTTGCTCCCAACCAACCAGCAATATAGGCACGCCCCATAGATAGGCCGCCTTCAAGGAAAATAGCTATGACCACACCTATTAAAAGCCAACTAAGAGTGCTAACAGCTTGAAATTGTAAAATTCGGTCATAGACTTGCAGTAGTGTGAGGGGAAGAGCCAAACCAAGAAGGTTTATCATAAGAGAGAGCAAGACAAGATCGCCCAAAGTCGACGAAACCATAGAAAATGGTGTCAACCTGGTTGGCCAACCAAAAAAAGAAAAAAAATTGTCCCCAATAGCATAAAACTGCAGATGGCAGGAGACTTAATGCTGGGAAAGTTTTCTGATAAAGAGCTAGCATCTCTATACCAACGGTACGAAAACCTACTTGAAAAAGTCGCAAATATGGATCGCGAAGAGAGGCTTATCAATTACAAGTTTTTTATCGGTCTTGTACTTACCAGTCA
>JADFYX010000250.1 GCA_015232795.1 Magnetococcales bacterium | reverse complement strand
TTAAGCATTGACTGATTTCACCAAATGCTGAATCTAACAGCCCATTATTAGGTGTGTTAAGAGTGACTATAAATCTTGAGATTTCAGTGTTAGACTAGGACAGTTAATGGATGATAGGTATGCTACAGATACCTGCTGAGGAAAAGGATATGCCAGCCAAACAAGCTGCCAAACGCCAGGCAAATAACCATAAAGATACTGATCAAAGTCAGATTCAGGACTTACTTAGCCATATTGATTTTGACGTCAAAAATGGCCAAATTTGGTTCGGTGAACAGCGGATGCTCCTCAATCATGCTAATGCGTTATCTGAGATGCGTGAAGACTTGCTTGCGACCTTGGGTTTTGAAGCCACTGAAGGGGTATTTTTTCGCTACGGCTATCAAGCAGGGCTTAATGATGCTGATATTGCTAAAAAAATTCGTCCCAATATGACATGGAAAGATGCCTATTTGGCAGGGCCACAGCTGCATACCATTCGTGGCATGGTAAAAGTAGAGCCCGATCAGCTAGAGATCGATTTTGAAACGGGACAGTTTTTTGCCAGTTTTGATTGGCTCAACTCCTTTGAAGTTGATTACCATCTTAAGCATTATGGTATCTCAGATCGACCTGTCTGCACTGTGCTATTAGGTTATGCTAGTGGCTACACCAGTTATTTTTTGGGACGGCAGGTAGCGTTTAAAGAAACCCAATGTTCTGCAATGGGGCATGAGCATTGCCGTATTGAAGGAAGACTCCTCAGCGAATGGCAAGAATCAACATCGTCGTCGCGTTATTTACAGCCTGAACGGCTCAATGCCCAAATCTTCGCCGAACGTAGTGAAATCGACGAGCTTAAACGCCAGCACCCTTCCTCCGCCATCAATTCACAAGGTTTTTTTAAAGCCATCGGTCAATCAATGGCATTCAAAAAAGCCGTTGCCCTTCTTAGTCAAGTTGCTAAAACCAAAGCAACGGTATTACTGCAAGGTGAAACAGGCGTCGGTAAAGAGATATTTGCTCAAGGACTGCATGAGGTCAGTGACCGCCATTATGGTGAATTCGTCGCCATCAACTGTGCTAGCATCCCACCAGATTTGATTGAATCAGAACTGTTTGGGGTCGAAAAAGGGGCGTTTACTGGTGCCTCTCACACTCGCAAAGGCAAAATTGAATTGGCCGATGGTGGTACGTTATTTTTGGATGAAGTGGTCGAACTCTCGCCCCGTGCCCAAGCAAGCTTGCTGCGAGTGTTGCAAGAAGGAGAACTGTCACATGTAGGGAGCCACCAATCACTCAAGGTTGATGTGCGAGTCGTGGTTGCCACCAACGAGTCACTACAAGAAGCGGTCAATAGTGGCAAGTTTCGCCGTGATTTGTATTATCGGCTAAGTACCTTTCCGATTGTCATTCCGCCATTGCGGGAACGCAAAGAAGATATTTTATTGTTGGCAGAGTTTTTCCTTAAAAAATTTCGCGATATGTATAATAAATCGGTACTGGGCTTCACCGATCAAGCTCAACATCTGCTACTTAGACAGCCTTGGCTTGGCAACGTGCGAGAACTACAGAATGCGATCGAACGCGGAGTCATTCTAACTTTTCCAGATAGCTATATTGATGTCAATAGCCTATTCCCGGAAAAATCTTTTGACCTTGATCCAGCAGATATATCGTTGCTGCAGATTTCTAGTGATTCGCAGCGTTTAATGCTTCAGGACTCAGAGACCGCCACACCTAATCTTCATTCGCAAAGCCAGCCTTTTGATTTCTCCCAGTTACTAAATGATTGTTTTGATTTGGATAGTTTTAATAGACAAATAATCCAGGCTGCATTAGATCAAACCCAGGGTAATGTTTCTAAAGCCGCCAAACTACTTAATATCAGTCGAGCTAAGCTAGATTATCGTATCAAAAGATTAGCTTAAGTCGCTATGCAAATTTATTGCAACTTAGGCCACAAACACTAAATCCAATAAATCATCATCAGACGTATTCTCATGCGTCAAAGTTAGCCAAACTTGGCATACTGAAGTTCAATTCTCACAATCGAGTGTTTCTCATTTTCAAGCTTATAAAACTATGACATAAATGGATTGTTTCCTATAGATTGCTCCTATTATCACGCTAATTTATAACAGTGAAATACTCGACAAAATTCCTTAGCGTATAATATGATCCGAATTCTGTGCTGACCTCTATTTTATGTGGAGCTGTACCATTTATTAATTTCTTTAATAATATATATCTTTTTTAAATCAATGATTTATTTATTTCCAGAAAAATTTTATATGTAAATGTTTGTCCACATATAACTTCAAATCTTTAGATGTAGTTCAAACATTGAATAGCCACTAAAAATCTAGACACACATAACCATCTTTTGATGGTTCTTCTCATACTCTAACGGAGAACGTTGACCAATGGAACCGTGTCTGCGTTTAGAATTATAAAACATCTCAATATACTCAAAAATATCTGATTTAGCTTCCTCTCTTGAAAGATATATTTTCTTTTTGATTCTTTCACGCTTTAGCAACTGAAAGAAGCTTTCAGCAACCGCATTATCATGGCAGTTGCCTCGTCTGCTCATACTGCTTTCAAGATTATGATGCTTAAGAAAAGTCTGCCATTCATGACTAGTGTATTGACTACCTTGGTCAGAATGGATCAGAACTTTATTCTTCGGATGTCTACGAAGCAAAGCCATCAATAATGCATCTAGTACAAGGTCTGTGGTAATCCTTGACTTCATAGACCAGCCAACTACAAGGCGCGAAAATAGGTCAATTACCACTGCTAAATATAGCCATCCTTCATGTGTACGGATATAAGTAATATCTGTGACCCATGATTGATTTGGCTGGTTTGGATTAAACTGTCGGGCTAATGTGTTTGCGGCAATAACAGATGGTGTACTTGCTTGAGATCTGGGTTTGCGATAGCCACGCTGAGATTTGAGACCATTTGTTTTCATCAGTCGATGTACACGATTGATACCACAACCTTCACCGATATCTTTTAAATCATAGTGAATCTTGCGATAGCCATAGACACCACCCGATTCTAGCCAAAACTGTTTGATTAATCCTGATAGCTTTTGATTTTCTCTAGCGGTTTTGCTAATGGGCGAGACTGTAAAATATTTCGTGTAAACCGTAAAATCGGCAACTAGGAATAGTCCAAAAAACGGTCGTTTTTTAGACATCTCATTCTGGGCAAAAAATAAGGGCTTTTAGCCCCCATTCTTGTATAGCAAGTCGTCAATCAAACGAATGCTAACTATTCTTAACAGCAAAAGTTTTTAATGAGCAACACGCAATAGCACTTGGGGTTCAACTTTTGCGATTTTCAGCAGAACGCTAGCCGCTTTTGATGGATAGCGTTTTCCTTGCTCCCAAGCTTGTAAGGTTCGAACTGACACACCTAGAATCTCAGCAAATTCTCGTTGTGATAGTCCCACATTCTGTCTGGCTTCAACTGCATCATTGACAACAGGTTGCTCACGTACCACACTCTGTCCGGCTTTAGCTTGTCGGACGCTTTCAAGCAATAATGCCCCGAGCTCATCCCCGGTAAATTCATGGTTAGCCAAGTTAATAGTATCTAAGTCTTTCATGCTTTTTATTGCCATGTATCTAACTCCTTTACCAAGTCTTTTAGTATATGCGCAGGAATATTTTCGGTTTTCGCCTTGGCATAAACCAATAGCATAAAGATTTTACCGTTTTCTAAGCGATTATAATAAATCACTCTAACACCACCGCTTTTACCACCACCTTGCCTAGCAAAACGCACCTTACGAACATCGCCACTTTTAGGAACAACATCACCAATATCAGGATTTTGGCTAATCATGGTATGGAGTTCGCCCTGTTCTTCTTTAGTTAATAGGCTATCAACCATTTTTATATACAAAGGCGTTTCAACAATGGTAAACATAAATAATCTCACATACTACATTGTCGTAGTATAACAGACTATTCATTTAAGATTAACCTCAAAATTTAAATGCTATAGGCTTAAAAAAAACAGGTAATACGAAGGCTATTCAGAATTTAGCAAATCCACTCCTGCCTTTTTAAGCTCTCCTTTC
>JADFYX010000024.1 GCA_015232795.1 Magnetococcales bacterium | reverse complement strand
ATCCACCGAGGCATTGTAAAAAAGACAAAAAACAAGTCTTTCTATATGGTTACACCAGATGGTTGGAAATGGATATTGATCACAATTACAGCAATAATGAAATTCACAAAACCAATCATTTCAATTGCTTGGAAGAGAGACGCAAAAAAAACTGCTTCGCATCCATCACAAATCGAAGAGGGCTACCAGGCCATCAACAACGGTCTATCCCAATTGGTCCAAGCCTTTGCTCTGATTTAGCCCATTATAAAAAACGTGAATTCTTTTTGCGTTTTTGTTGACCAAGAGCATAAGAGTAGAGAAGAAGTTATTATGGTTTAATAAAAATAGAATTTTTAAAAAGATACTTACAGCAACTTTACCAGCAAAACTATAACCGCAACACAAACAGTTAACATTCCTCCAATACGGAGAGTAAGGTCATGTTTCAAGGTGAGTTCAAGCTCTTTTAAATCACGCTTTGTGGCTAACTGTTCATCAACCAAATTAGCAATTATTCGCGTTTGAGCTTCGGCCTGCTCCTCTGTAAAACCAACAGCCGTAAGCTGTTTTACATTTGCATGGGTATCAAAAACAATTGCTTGTGGCATATTAACTTCTCCCTTTTGTCAATTCTATTCTAGTTCCACTATAACACAATAAATAAAGAAGTGGTATAAAACACTGTTTTGCGATCATAAAAAGTGCCCCACCATATAGCTTATGTAACCTAGATAAATTTTGATTAAACAAGAAACATTCGCATTGAACAAACAGTTAAAAATATTATTACAACTTTCCTGACTTACAATTATTGGTCCACTTATTGCTAGCTAGACATTATAAATAACATCACATTTAGCGAAGCTTGAATAAATTAGCAAATTTCCCTTTATGCAAGATGTCAATTATTTGTTCTACTTTAGATTATTGGGTTAATAAGTCATGATACAATCATCAAAAATTATTTCTATACTCTGTCTGGCAGCATACTTTGGCATAACAACTCCTCTGCATGCCCAAACTGCCCCATTAACTGTAAAGCCAATCATTCGCGATAAAGTGGCTCTATTTAAACATAGCAACCCGTTTTTATCGGTTTATATTAAGCAAAGCAAAAATCGACTTGTACCTCTTAAACTAGGCTCAACCACTGTTAATAACGATGCCAGAGTTATCCCCGGTAAAATTGATGCAGGGTTAATCCGTATCAATAACGATGCTAACATGCTGCGGTTGAATATCAGCTTGCAAAGCCCTAACCCAACAATAATTTGATATACTATTTTGCTTAAATATCTGTAAGATATATAATCTTTAAAATTTTATTCAGTTTGCTTGAAAAAACTCTCCATAACCTGCTTATGGAGAGTTTTTTTTGAGTAATTATTCCAACCCAGATATATTTAAATCAGGTGATTAATGAAATATACTGGTGTAATGTACAGCCCATGAAAGCCAGCAAAAAAAATAAATTTAAAAATGCCGAACTGTGCACCCACTGTGGTTACTGTCTGCCAGCCTGCCCTACCTATAGAGTATTAAACGATGAGACCCACTCCCCAAGAGGCAGGGTCTCCATTATTTTGGCTTTATCTCGCAGAGAGTTAACTGCTGATGAGGCTGGGGCTGCTCTTTCCACATGCCTTGTTTGCCGAGCCTGTCATTCGGCCTGTCCTGTTGGGGTTAGACCAGCCAAACTTGCTCTTTCTGTCCGCAATAAAAGCCCAATTGCAGCACCACTTTTAAGCCGTTTACTGCATATAATTACCAATAGCCACACCTTAACTTCATACGCAAGCAGTACCATCAAGTGGTATCAAAACAGTAGCTTGCAAGGGTGGCTAAGGGGTAGCAGGGTATTACGTATTATACCCCCACTCCATCGTTTGGAAAGTTTAATACCAGCATTACGTAACGACCCAATACCAGAATTTCAACCATCAATGTCACAAAAAAAAGCAAAAATCAAAGCAGCTCTGTTATGTGGTTGTATGGCACGACTTTTTCACCCACGGGTTGCCCCTTCTGCTGCCAATTTGCTGCAACTTTTAGATATAGAAGTTACTCTAATGGATGGATTTGGTTGCTGTGGTGCACCTTTTAGAGAGTCTGGTAAACGCGAACTTTTTATTAAACAGGCCAGAAAAACTTTGGATGCTTTTAAAAATATAGCTGAAGTGGATATGGTAATATGTGATACTAGCGTCTGCATGGTGACAGTGAGAAGTTATGCCAGAGCTTTATCAACTGACAAAAAATATGCAGCTATAGCAAAAATATTTTCTGACAAAATCCAAAGTATGGAAATTCTCTTAGCAACTGGTTTGCCTACGGTATTACCAGAAGGATATAATCCTCCAGAGAATTCTGTAACTTTTCATGACCATTGCCAAACCCAACACGGTTTAGGAAATAAAAAAGAGCCACGAGAACTGCTTAAAATAGTTGCAGGTTCTCTATCTGAACTACCTCGTGGAGATAGATGTTGTGGAGCTGGTGGTGATTATATGTTGCGTTACCCTGAATTGAGTCATAACATTAGGAAGGATAAACTGGCAGCAATACACGAAAGCAGGGCTAAAACCATAGTTGGAAGTAACTCTGGCTGCCTTTTAAACATTGAAGCAGGCCTTTTGCAAGAGAAATCTTCAGTACAGGTCCGACACTTGGCTGAAGCACTCTGGCAGCCACTATCAAAAGGCTAACCGTATTAGTTAAAAGAGGTATTATCATGAACAAGACCCGTCGTTATTTTGCTTTGTTTGCCATAGCTCTTACCCTTGGCTTTGCAGCTATAACCGTAATTCCAGATGATGCTGAGGCCAGACGCTTTGGTGGTGGAAAATCCTTTGGTTCCCGTGGCAGCCGTAGTTTTTCTGTACCCAGACAAGCTCAACCAAGATCTGCTGCTCGCGCACCCAGTAGCACCACCCAAAAACAAAACAGTATGGGCACGACTGCTGGAAACCGCTCTGGCTTTGGTGCTGGTCTAATGGGAGGAATTGGCGGCATGCTTCTTGGTGGCATGATCGGCTCCATGCTATTTGGCGGTGGTGGAGGTATGGGTGGTGTTGGCGGCGGTGGCGGCGGTATCGGCTTTTTGGAAATTATAATTATTGCTGGTGGAATCTGGTTTTTCATGCGCTGGTACAAACGCAAAAAGGCAGCCCAAGCCTCCGGCAGTCTCTCATCTATGGGTGGGATATCCCATGATTCTCCAATGGAGTTCAACTCTATAGGTTCACAAAACACCCTGCCCGACAGCTTTGAAACCGGACAAGATTATCAGCCACAACAGTCTCAAGATGAGGTATCTCAAGGTCTGGATTATATTATGCAGGCTGACCCAAGTTTTCGGGAAGATCAATTTCTTGAAGGGGCAAAAATGGCTTATAAACAGATTCAAGGAGCCTGGAGCGATTGGAGCGTAGACCGCCTTAAGCCCATCATGACAGACAGGATGTGGGGATTGGTTGAAAAACAGGCCGAAGAGCGTAAAGAGGCTGGTATTCGTGATATTATCGAGCAGATTCAATTTAAAACTGTGGAAATATCTGAAGCGTGGCAAGAGTCTGGTGAAAACTGGATTTCAGTCCATTTTGTGGTAGGAATGCTTGAATACTCTACTGATGTAGAGGGCAAACTATTAGAAGGCTCCACAGATACACCAGTTGAAGTTGTAGAGTATTGGACCTTTACCCGTCCTGTTGGAGCACAAGACCCGAATTGGTTTTTAGCAGCAGTGCAGCAACCCGATGAAGTGGCAAGAAGCACCTCGTGATAAAATTTATAACCAACATTCAAAAAACCCGCCTGCTTCCTTTAAGCGGGTTTTTTGTACTACTGCTGCTTGCTGGGTGTAGTGCCGTACCAACAACTCCACTGGCAACAGCAACCCAAGCAGAACAGAATGTTCTTCAACCTATGCCGTGGAGCGAGGCAAAGCAAGTTATAACAGCAGATACCTCACTAAAAGAGTGGGCGGTCGCCCTAAATGCGAGTGCTGAGTATTTTGCCAAAAAAAAACCGGCAACAAAAATAAATTTTGGCAAACATACTGTTTCCGCTCTACAGATGACCCGCTCATTAAGAGAACTTGCATCTGTAGCTCAATCTGAGGACTCTCTGGCTCTACAAACCTACCTTGAAAAAAATTTCCTGCTGTTCCGCTCGGTTGGTAACGATCAAAAAGGTAATGTACTGGTCACGGCCTATTATGAACCCCTGCTTTACGGCTCTCTTACTCGTAGTGATAGGTATAAATACCCACTGTACAACAAACCTAAAGATCTCCTTAAAATAAGCTTAACTCCATGGCTACCAAAAAAGAAAAAGAAAATCATAGCTAGGTTTGCTGATAAAACACTAACTCCATATTATGATCGGGCAGAAATTGATCTGGAAAAACGTCTGGCAAACCGGAGTTTAGAGTTGGTTTGGGTTGATAATCTGGTGGATCTATTTTTTCTCCAAATCCAGGGTTCTGGCAGGGTGGAGTTGGCTGAAGGAGGAGTTCTTAGAGTTGGCTACCATGAGGCCAATGGGCATCCCTACCACTCTATTGGTAGAATTCTCATACAAGAGGATGCTATAAGCAGAGAAAAGATGAGTCTACCCGCAATCAGACAGTGGTTGCGACAAAATCCATCACAACGAGACAGGCTCCTTAATGCCAACCCATCATACGTATTTTTTCGCAAGTTAAGCGGTGGGCCATACGGCAATATTGCAGTTGCTCTTACTCCTGGTCGCTCCATTGCTACCGATTATAGAATTTTCCCAAGAGGGGCTGCTGGTATGCTAATAACCACCCTGCCCCATTTTTCTAAAAACGACCAAAAAAATACTGTTGATTGGCAGCAATCAGCACGCTTTATAGTTAACCAAGACACTGGAGGAGCCATAAGAGGTCCAGGTAGGGTTGATCTATTTTTAGGATTTGGAGAAGAGGCAGAACAGACAGCAGGCATCATGAAACAGGGAGGATCAAAACTCTACTTTATCGCCCCTAAACTGCAAAACCAGGACAAATAACAGATTGTTTTATTTAGTTACGCAAATCCTAGAGCAACTCTAACCACCTTGCTAACCATGCGAATAGTATCAGGCAGAAGATATAACGCTGTGGCACAGAGTATTAATAGTGAGATCCCAAGGAGCGAATGCAAAAGTTTTGGCTCAGGTGTACGGTCCATTTTCATCCTCCCCCCCATAGAAAAAACCTAGTAACGGCTCCACAACCGAACCATCAACCATAAATTTCAACCTCATGAACAGGCGAACTATAACAGATATTATTATAAATATCTTAAAAATCATCTAACATTTAGGAATATAAATATGATAAATTAATTATATTTATAGGGATATGTTTCCATAACAATCTGTTTAATAAAGGAATTTATCTTTTATACTTTAGAGAAATAGATATTTATTAGGCAAAAAATAATTATTTACTGATAAAATAAATAACTGTGCAAACTAAATTATATCAATTGTTTTGGTCTAATAAAATACCATTTTTAAGAAGAGAAATAATATGTTGGGTGATATGCTCTGAACTATCTTGTTGTGGGAGGTAGCCAGGTATTAGCTTTCGTAAAGGGGACATTTCAAAATGGTACATAACCAAACCGATGATAGAAACAAATAGTAGATGTGGATTTAATCCACCACTGGCCTCTTGCAATAGGTCAGCAACATCATCAAACACGGGTTGAAAAATATGTTCAACCAGCAACTTCATCCGGGCAGGGTCTGCATCAGCCATTTCACGTTGTAATAAAGAACGGATAATCACGTTATCACCAAAAGATTCTACCCAAAAAAGCACAAATCGTGACAGACGTTCTTGTGATGTGTTGGTTTCAGCCAGAATAGAAGAGAGATGCTCCACCTTTTCTACAAAAGCGTACTCCAAGGCTTTATAGTGTAACTGCTCTTTATTGGGAAAATGGTTATACAACGCTGCTGCAGTAATACCAACAGCTCTTGCTATATCCCTCATGGCTACACCTTTGTAGCCATAAGCAGCAAAAAGAGGCAAAGCAGCTTCTAGTATCTTGATATATGTTTTGGGTTGTCTAGGCATAGACTTTAAAGCCGACTAAGGCATCCTCTTTCCTGTTTTTGCGGGTAGAGCTTTTTTAGGCTCTTTTAATTATATTGTAAAAAATTTTTAAACTAGACCATAATTCTGCAACTTATCCAACAGAGCCTGTTTAGTAACTGGCTTGGTCAGATATGCACTACATCCACCACCTTCAAAAGAGTCAACAACTGTCTGTAAAGAATTCAGAGCAGTAATCATAATAACAACAGATTCGTCTTGGGAGGCAACCCCATTAAGTTTTTCTAAACGCCGAATCTCATTAAGAGCCTCTTGTCCATTCATCTCTGGCATCATAATATCTAAACAGATGAGATCAAAATGTCTTTTCTCCTCAAACATTTTTGCAACAGCAGCAACAACTTCCACACCATTTTCAACAATTTGACAATCACCTAGGGGGGACAATATTTCCTCGAGCATCATTCGGCTACTAAATTCATCATCGGCAATTAGAATATCCATCTAATATTGATTCCTTCTAGAATAACAGTTCATACTCTGACATAAGCTTAAATATTAATGATGGTGGTAGAGTATCATCTTAAAGCCTTGCTTAACAAGTGATTTTTAAAATACAGCTACCCTACCACAGATATACTGCCATGTTAAAAACTTCTAGCAACAGAACAACAAATACAGCATAAATATCAGCTATTTAAAATACCAATTCAAGAAACAACGTGATATCAAAAATGAGAACATGTCAAAAAACATGGTGTTTTAAGCAGTAATTATATCTTGAATACAAATACACAAAACAAAGATGTGAAAGTGTAGCAACAAAAAGAACTCAAACAGAGAAAAAATTCAGGTAAAACCAAAAAAATGCAACATTAAAGGCAAATGGATAAAAGCCCCACAAGTTCACTATATCAGAATTTTACCTTTAAGTTCAACACTATAAAGAACAATAAACGGCAGAAAAAATATATCACTCAATTAGAATTATCAAGAAAGGTCAAAGATTAATAATAATTTTTCATAGAATAGCTTGCAGAACAAAAAAGATTCTGGCATATTCCCCTCTCTTTAAGGTTGAGGAGGTACTACAGAGCAGGCACTCCAAGAATAAAAGCCAAAAAAAGAGAAGTGCCATAAACAGCACAAACATATCCCAATACGCCGGCGTAGCTCAATTGGTAGAGCAACGGATTTGTAATCCGTAGGTCACGAGTTCGACTCTTGTCGCCGGCACCATCAAATCAACAACTTAGCAGACATGCTAGTTGTTAAAATAGACAAGCGGTAACAATTTCGGTACAATTCGGGTACGGTCCAAAACACTCTGTAAGGAGCGTACCCGAATGGCTACTGTAAATCGATTGTAAATCGTGTAAATCGATTTTTATTCTGTCACCAATCTACAACTCTCCTTGTCACCACCTTTTGTAAATCCTGCCTAAATTTCCTCTTTTTTGCATCTTCTCTTTTGTCACCATACATATAAATCTAGAGTTTATTATTTGCATCTCTCTTGTCACTAATCGGAAATATAGGATATTTAATCTTTGAAGTTTGGTTAGATATCCAAAGCCGGGAGGTTGTGTTTTACTACCTCCCGGCTTTGGTTTGTTTTATCTGTTTGAGATTAGCAGTTCTGTTACTTTTTTCCTCTTATTGATCTTATTCTTAGCTGATTACAACACCCTTCAGCCAACAGCTTACCGCATTTAGCGCATCTTATCTCATCTAGCATGATACTTGCTCTTATCATCTTGCCATGTTTACGCATGGCAGGGTGACTTATGTCAGCAGGGGAATAGCCTGCGGTTCGGGGTGTTTATGCACCCCGGCCCCCATTTTATTCCACTATCTTGTCGCGCTCTACTTGGATTTTAACTCTATTTTCTTTTAACCAAGTCCGTCCAGCAGTTGTTCCGCCAGCAGAATCAGCAGCAGCTTCAGCCATACGTCTTGGAGTCTGCAAAGCCTCTAGCTCTCTTATTGCTTGCTTGGCGGTATTATTTATATTTTGCTGGATCTCTTCTTGGGTTAGAGCGACGACATTCCATGTTATAGAAACACTATCAGCCTCAATAATATCTACTCTATCGCCCTTTTTTTGGGTGGCCTCATCAAATGTTGGCTCTGTGACTGTTACTGGTAGCCAACCAAGATTTTTTGCATTTTCCAGGTCTAAGTTTAACCCTCGGACATGCTTCCAGTTCTTCGGCAGTGGCTTTGGGCCTGTTGTGATTTTACCATTTTCTACTAAGCAATAGTTGTTCATTGTATTTTCCTATAAAGCGAATTGGCAAATGGTACTAGAGCTACCTAATACACCTTTATTGTTTTACAAACGACAATATGATCGTTTGTTAGATATTCAACTTCTCCTTGATTTAATTAAACGCCACCCCGTGCCCTACCCCAGTAGGCAGTGTTGAAGGGTTTGCTAGTTTTGTCCATGGGGTTGTTGTTGTATCGTAAATAGTTATCCATGGTGAGCCAGCATGACCGATAACAGAAACTGTTCCATCGTGATTATAAGCAGCACCGTGTCCTGTGTCTGCAGGCAATGTTGAAGGGTTTGCTAGTTTAGTCCATGGGGTTGTTGTTGTATCATAAGCAGTTATGTATGGTGAGCTAGCATGACCGATAACACACACTGTTCCATCGTGATTATAAGTAGCAGCGTTACCTGCTCCAGTAGGAATTGTTGAAGGATCTGCTAATTTAGTCCATGGGATTGCTGTTGTATCATAAGCAATTAGCTGTGGTGCACCACCCAGGCTGAGGACACATTCTGTCCCATCAAAATTAAAAGCAACACAATATGCTATAGTAGCAGGAAGTGTTGGAGGATTTGCTAGTTTAGTCCACGGAGTTGTTGTTGTATCGTAAATAGTTATGTATGGATGAGTAGCATGAGCAATGACACAAAGTGTCCCCTCAGTATTATAAGTAGCAGCCAGCATCATTTGAAGAATTGTCATATAACCACCTTACCCCTAAACATCCAAGCCAATAGTTTGTATTAACCAGCTAGTTCCACCATCTTTTGTAAAGATAAGAAACTCATCATTACCAGCCACTGTAAGAGTAGGATCTCCACCTATAAATGTAGATGACACAGGGAAGTTGACTGTTTGAGAACCGCCGTTTGTAATGGTCAGATTGAACATACAGAGGTTTGGAGCTGCTGTTGGGTTTAGAAAGGCCAGTGTTGTTGTTGCTGTATCAATAGTGAGAGTAACCGAGTTACCAGCGGTTAAATCAATATTTACCGTACCACCACCGCCAGATCCTATGGCATTAGTAACAACCCCGGTATCTTTATGATTAACCCCTGATACAGTGTTATCATTACCTACAAGGGGGCCACTTAGCTCTGGCGTGGTGTCATCTGATAGATTCTGCATTGCCCCAGGTACTGGTGCTGCAGCCGTCCAAGCCCCGGTAGCTTGATTAAGGGATATTTTAAGAGATGATTTAGTGGTAATACTAACGCTTGCCCCACCATCGACAGTATCAGTACCAGCAGCCAGGATTGTCACAGCATTGGCATCGTCTGTGGTCTTAGCTATGGTGATCTCCCCATCTTCAGCAAATGCGGTAGAATCTTCCAATGTGATTGTGACAGCACCACCAGAGGTGTCCACATTAATAAGCCCACCAGCATCTTCTACCAGCATGGTATAATCGGCACTTTTATTGAGTATTGATAGATATAGACCAGCACCTGTGAGAGCCGAATCTACTACTGATTGTGTGGTATCAGCTATTGTCGTCCCTAAACACGCAGGGGTGATAGCCTTATCAGCAACCACTCCAGCGATTGTCTCTGCTGGGGTGGCTAATTTGATAAGACCAGCAACGGCGGTGGTGGCCGAGCTAAGTGAATCCGTGATGGTCTGGACAATAGCGTCCACTTTTGCGTCGATTGCTGCAATTAATTCTGCTGGCGTTGCCATATAATATTCTCCTTAAGATGCGCTTTGTACGGCATTGAAATGCCGGGTAATTTCGCGATGTAAGATGTTTAAATTTGTTTTGGTCTGCCTTAAAACAGCCAGATCTATATCTTGTTTTGTGGCGATAACCACCAGGTCTGATATTTGCGCTGTAACATTTGGGGAGTTACCAATCACAGTGAGGAGATTAATAACCTCTTCAACCATAGTCCCACCTTCAGCAGGGAGAAAATCACCATAGTCTCCAGCCGATGTGACCGAATAAAGTATCTCACCTAGGTCGGGATCAGTGGCGAAAATTCCAATCTCCCGTATGAAAAACCCCGTCTCTAACCCGGTGTTGGTTAGTATAATTCGTAGCTCACTAGTGCCATCACCAACAACAGTATGTCCCTGAATAGGGATGGTCATTTTCTCATTAAGCAATTCGGTTAATTCTTCTGGCTCCGTCTCAACTGGCCAGTTGCCATCACCCACAGCTATCCGGGTAAAATCAAGAGGCGCACCCGTTTGTGCCTTAGCTAAGAGATTTAGCCCTAATGTGGTTAATATCACACCGTTAAATTCACTCATATATTTGCCCCAATTGTGGTTGTTCTTGCTCGATGCATGACAGCACCTGAAAAGCTTTGCGCGGTATTAACTGTAATTTGTGGTTTTACCGGATGGACAGCAGTTATACGGCCTTTATGCATAACGCTCCCGGCATAGTTATTTGCTGTTTTGATAGCTGAAAATGAAAAGCGTAGGTGGATCTTGGTTGTTTTACCTTGTCGTAAGGCCATACCACGGTAGAAAGAGCCATTGTAAGTCCGTTTTACAGCTATTTTTTCTAAGTGGCTACGTGTATTTTTTGATGCAGCAATGGCACGTATCGCTTGGTCAATACTCTCTTGGGTAACAGGCTCTCCACCAGTCATCTCGACCCTGAATGTATAAGGATCTCCAGCATATTCAAACCATTCAGACACCGAGGCTTCAACCCCAAATGTTGCCAACATGGTTTTAACTGCGCCAATAGTTCCTTTTTTACCGTGCCACAATATGGAATCAGCAATCACCTGCCGTTTTCTGGCTTGGGGCCAGCTATCTTCCCAAAAATCTACCGACAACGCCCAAGCCAACCAGGGCAATATTTCAACAGGGCAACTCTGAGGATTCCACAGATGTTTAACAGGTACAGCAACATCACCAACACGTGCGGTGGCCGTCTCCAGATCTCTCTCAAGGGGTAAAGCATTTGCTGGTAGCAAAGTCTTCATAACCCACCATCCAGGGTGACTTCTATAGAAGAACAAAAAGCTGCTTGTTGAGTACCTGGTTCTATATCTGCAACAGGCTGACTGATTGTGACCCTATCGACACCAGCAACATGGAGTGCTGCATAAATGCCCGACAAGGCCACCTTTTTACCAAGACTATGTACATCAGCCACATATGCTGTAATAGCAGTTTGGGCTTCCTGGCGTATCAACTCAGCATCCGGCCCTTCTCCCACCTCTAATACAGCACCTACCGTATAAGTAATGATTGTCGCTGGCAAAACTGTTAGTTGATCGGTCAACGGTCTAACATCTTCATGGTTGAGTGCAGCCGTGACTACATCTAAAAGTTCTTGATCTGGCACACCATCGCCTTGGGTTGATAAAACTGTAACAGTCACTTGACCAGGTGCTGGCGAATATATATCGACATCCTTAACCAGACCACTAGCCGATAGCGTGTGAAAAACATATGACCCAGAACTGCCAGCAGTGGTAATACCCTCAAGGGATAACTGGGTGCGTTTGCGTAAATTTGCATCATCTTCATAGGTAGGCTGAACAGGCGGTACCGCTTCTAGATCTCCGGCATCAACAAGTAACCGGCTAATTCCAAATAGCGCAGCAAGATTGTCCAAATCTGTCCCGGTAGAGTGGGCCAACATAACAGCCTTTCCACCATCATTTACCCGTTGACGTATGATTAACTCTCTATAGGCACAAACCTCTAAAAGCTTTATAACCGGGTCGCTTTCCAACAGGGCAGAATAGTCTGGACTAAGAGCCACAAACGCCTCTTTCATCTCGGCAAGAATAGCCTCATAATCTAGTTTTTCTACTATGTTTGGTGGTGCCATATTTGAAAAATTAATAGTCACACTAATATACCATCCAAAGTTATTACCCTACCTTCAGGTAGATATTCACCGACTATATCCAGAGTGACAGATCCAAATTCTACCGAAACAATTTTAGTCTGTAGCAAGCGGATCTCCGGCTCCCACCTGTCCAACGCTTCAGCAACAGCAGCATATGCATCTATAAGCCAAAGTTGATTGACTGGCTGGTCTACCATCTCTGGTAAACGCGAGCCATATTCGCGCCTCATAACCCTGGTTCCGATTCTGGTTGTAAGAATATCCCTTACCCGGCTTTTAAGGTTTTCGATACCCTCTGTAGCTTTACCTATATTTGGGTTTGTACCTTTCATTTTGCCCCCTCACCCGAAATACTAGTAATAAAGCCTTGAGCACCTATAGTGTGGGTAACACTGTTAAGCAGCCAACGGCCATCAACACCAGATCTAAACCCTTCAAGATTGATAATACCTTCAGCCATTAAAGCTGGATTACCCGGCATGGTTATCTCTAAGCCACCAGTACCTCTATTAAATATAGCTAGCTTGGCATCAACTGCAGCTTGAGCTTGGGCTTTATCAGGGTAAGATCGTCGCAGAGGAAAGACAGGCTCTCCATCACCAGCCTGTACTTTTTCACGTATAGCAGTAGCATTATTATGCCATTCAGCCTGAACAGCACCATACTTACCACGCTCAGTCAGAGTGACATCCCAGCTAGTAATGTCTGCTGGTTTAATGGTTGTTTCCGGCAGAGTTTTACCGCTGACACTCTTACCCATAGCACGCTTAACAAACAGCAACATTCCCCCAACTGGCTTGCTTATGGCATCATACTGTTTAGCCATACGAGTCAACAGATTAAGGTCAGACTCTTGAGTCTGATCCATATGTACTATGGCTACACTGGCTAGATCCTCCCCAACTTTTGCGGTCAGACCGTGTTCCTCAGCTATTGTCTTAACCAAATCACCAATAGTGACATTATCCCATGGTCTGGTTTTAGGGGCTTTTATGGCCTTGGGCATATTTGCAGCCTTAGCACGAATTGACATGCTATGGGGTGGGCTGGAAATAGAGACCTCATCCACTATATAAAGCCCGGTTTTTACCAGCTTGGTTTCCTTGTAACTGATGGAAACAACCAACTCGGCCCCGGTGCGTGGCAACTCAATGGCATTATCCCGGTCATCAAGAGTAATTTGTGCGGTATCGGAACGGATGCCAGCCTCATCAACAATTGTAAGAGACAAAAGCCGATCGGCAATTTTACTGGTGATATCTTGGTTGTCGGCAAGAATTTGAAATATAGGTGTCATCAATCCCAAAGCCTCACGCTAGCATCGCTATTAACAACAGTCACTTCTGGCAGATTTAGCAAAAGACCACTGGGTAGATATGGTCCATATTCAGCAAGTCCAGGATTAGCCTCTAAAACTTTTTCAGTAACTCCTTTCTGCTGGGAATAATGTTGAAAGCAAATCTTATCCAACATGTCGCCATCTTTAGTTCGGTATTGCAGCATCAGACATCCTCCCCATAGGCTTTTACCTCAATGTTAAATTCGATTTTTCTAGGTATACCACCAGCAAGAAAATAGCTCTGTGTCTCTTCAATTCTAGTGATAACCCATTTTCCCCAATAACTGCCCATACCATCACCCATAAGCAGTGGTATACCTTCTGCAGCCATCTCTCGCATATTATCAACCTGGCCTAAACCACCACGGAAATGGGGATAAATAACTCCGTCCAAGGTTACTGTTTCAGACCCCGGCCCGGTAAACTGCACTGCTGGTTTGCGCCCAAACCTAGCCTGAGATGGCCAACTGTATTCTGCTGTCCGTTTTAGGTTTTGATAGGCTGCGGTATTTATAGAAAAACGAAATTCACCCAGTGATATCATAGTCTCAATCATGGAGAGCACCTCGCTTATCTTGGGCTTGCTGTTGCTTTATTTTAGCCATTACTTTTTTAGCGATATCTTCAGCATCTTGACCAGGTGCAGCATGGATAATTATGTCGCCATATGTATTTGCAACTGTTGATGTGGATGGGCCTGTTGACGGCTTGAGTGACTTGACTAATTCATCAATTTTACTGTTATAGCCTGCCACATATATTGATTCTAAAGAGGCACTTTTTGCTGGAGTGAATTTTGGTGTAACAGGCTCTTGTTTTGCTGTTGGCTGTTTGACTACAGAAGATTGCCCGACTCTATTATTTTCCTCTAAAGCTTGACCCACAATTGGTCTAACCATTTTTGCTGGCTGTGCTGCCTGAGATATAGCTGGTGGGCTTTTAGGTGTAACAGTTGGCTGAGAAGCTGCCATCATAGGGGTAGTAGCTACTACCGAGGCAGCAAGGGCAGCGGTAACAGGTTTTAACAACCCTTCTGGCTTTTTAGCTACAGAAGGTTTCTCTTTTTCATCATCATCTCCGAATATGCTATTCCAGGCATTTCCAACCCAGCTTGTAGATTTCTTTTGTGGGGCTTTTTCTTGTTGTTTCTCTGTTTTCTGTACCTGGTCTGTTTTGGCAACAGAAATATCAGCCTCTTTTTTATCTCCAAACAGGCTATTATATGCATCACCCACCCAACCAATAGCTTTTGCTACACCAGTTATTGGCAAAAGAAGCAACTCAAAAGCCCCTCCAATAACCTTACCAACCATCTCGCCAGCACTGACAAAACCTTCTAATGTCTCCCCGGCCACCGTTACAGGGGAGAGCAGATCCCCAAACCATGAGATTACCGAGCCGATTTTGTCACCAATCCACCCAAGCAGTGAACCTATTGGTTTAAGAACGTCAAAAAGAGGTTGCCAGCTATCAATGACAGGGCCAATGGCAGATGTAAAACCTTCCCAAATACCACCGAAAAAAGCCTTTAATGGTTGCCAAAATTTATATATCAAAATACCAGCAGCAGCCACACCAGCAATAGCTAACCCAAGAGGGCTGGCTGCAATAGCCCAACCTGTGGTAACAAAAGCCTTGCCAATACCAAAGATTGTTCTTGGTAAAGCTTTAAGCCCCCCACCAAATGCTAGCAATCGT
>JADFYX010000249.1 GCA_015232795.1 Magnetococcales bacterium | reverse complement strand
TAAGGGTTGCATCAAAAAATTCCCAGGTTTGTTCGGATTGAGCGTTAATATCCATCTGACCAAGATATTTCCGGTGTTGCTTATAGGTAGACAGAACAGCTTTTTTATAGGTGGCATAGTGGCCAAAATCTACGGAGTTAAGATCAATTTTCTCTCTGATAGCGGCATTAACCATGGTCGTTATGGTTTCGGATTGATGGGGTTTAAGACCTTTTATGTGTTTTAAATCTTCGGCAAACAGCTCTTTATAGGTAATTTCTTGATAGAAGGTGTTCCAATAGGGGCGATCTGTTCCATCTGGAAAGCTGACCATCAGTATTGGTAGCCCAGGTTTTCGCATGAAGAGCTGATCCAGATACTCCTTTTTGGGAATAATCCAGCCATCCTCACTCATATCACCCTTATCTGCCCAAAACTCATTCCAATCAACAAAAAAATCTTTGTAAGGGGACTCATCGCCGTTGGTAAGAAGATCCTGAAATTGGGGTGAGCCGACAGAAAGATGGTTTATAACCATGTCAAACTTTAAAACATAGTTAAGTTTATGGAGAGACTTCAGATCTTCTTCGCAGGAGAGGTTTTCGTTACGATCATAATCTATAATGGAAAAACCACGATCCAAATCGCTGTTAAAAAAGGATGGCATGATATACAGCAGAGAGAAGAGATTGTTGAACTCCGGTCTTCTCAACATAGATACGGTATCTGCTAGGGTCTTTCCAACGCTGTCTGGATACACGTTTAACATCACGCCGTTGGGCAGCGCATGGGTTGGTTTTGCATCATTAGATTTCATGGATTTTTTTTCATACCTTATCAGCGTTAGCCCAGACCGTAATTATTTTTAAAGAGGAGCAGGTCCAGCTTTGATCTGATAGTCACTGTCTATGATGATGTGCGCCTTGGCCCGGTTGGCTGAGATAATGCGATGCTCGATCTCCAAAACCCGGTCTATAAAGGGGTCTAGTTCGGATGCATCCCGCATTCTTTTTTGACGGTGAGACCGTGTTTGCTCAAAGGTACGATCGATAAAAATGTGGGCATCAATTCCCTTTAACAGAGTTGTATAGGTTCCCTCTGCCACCAACACCTTAAACCCTTTGGTATTTATGGTTTCGGACTCTATTCTATCCTCTTGGTAGAGAACGAGAGGTTTTTTTATTTTTTCTGCTCCAGCAAGAATTTTCTCCACATGTTGACTCATCAACTCCAAACGAACCTCACCAGACCCAACCCAGCCTATATCCTCACGCCGAGCCTTATCATTGCTTTTCGGTGGGTGAACAAAATAGTCATCCTGACCCAGGACCAAACCAGGGATATTGTATTTGGCAAGTTCGTCCACGATGGCCTGTGCAGTCTCGGACTTGCCGCTTCCTGACTCTCCGGCTACGGTGATGGAAAATCCATTAGGTTTATTGCGAATAACCTCCTCTAGACGGCTGACAATTTCAACTGCAGCCTTGCGGTGATGTTCTTCAACCAGAATACTATCTCCTTGCATGATCCATCCTTTTTTCGTTAATCCTGAGGGACATTAATTATAAAGTGGTATGGTGATGGTAAGCAACCATCGGCCTACCAACCGCACAACATTATCAATTTCACTCCACTCTTATATCATTCATAAGGGGAGGTCTGGTGCCAGACATGAGTTGAAAAAGTTGAAATGCTCAATCGCTTCCAGAATTCCCGCTGCATGAGTAGATTGAGCAAAAAATATCCTATCGCGATCAACCAACTTACTCAACTCTTCATGGAAACGGTTGGCCACCACAACACCTATGGTATTTCCCGTTATCATATCCTCATCCGCACCAGAACCACCAGCAGCCATAATATTTTGCAGGGGAATCTCCCACTGATCGGCAAAATAGCGCAGTGCCTGCCCCTTGGATGCTCGAATAGGAACGATATCCAGAACATTGTTGGAGGAGAGAATCACATTGACTGTTTGGTCATTTTGGTGCAATAGACTGTTTATCTCGCTCAATGTGGGTGCCGTTTCGAAATCATACTCATAACTAATTTTAAACCGACCCTGCTCTGACTCCCCTTGCATGGTCAAGCCGGGCATATCACTAATAACTCGTTGAACCTCCATTGGGGTCCAGAGATGATTGATATGCCAGCGCCAAGCCGTGTCCGATACCAGTTGTGGGACATAGATAATGTCGGTACCAAGACTGGTGATAAGGACATCAGGCATGGGAATTTCATGTTTGCGGATGACAGTTAATGCAGACTTCAGACTACGGGCAGTAGCGATACCAAAGGTGGTACAACGCCTGTTCTGGTTGATCAGATTGTTGAAAGTTTTCAGCGCATCATGATCCCCCAGAAGGGAGTGATCAACATCGGAGAAAATAGCCCGATCATGGTGCAACATAGGTCGGCGGTTGAGGACTCTTTGAGGTGAAGGCTTCACCTGCTTAATCAAAGTCTTGACCTCTGCCAAATAACGCTCCACATGGGAGTCCCAAAGATAGTGCTTATGAACATTGGTAAGACCGTTTTTGGATCTCTTAAGCCACTCTTCCTTGGAGGTCAAAAGCTTTAATAGACTTTCGGCTATGGCTTGGGGGTCAAGGGGGTCGACTAAATAGCCATTTTTACAGTTGCTGATTATATCTTGTGGCCCACCGTCCTGGGTGGCAACTAAAGGCAGCCCACTAGCGGAAGCCTCAAGCAAGGTAAGGCCGAATGGTTCAGTAAGTGCCGGATTGACAAACACCCCACCACCTTTGCTGACATAACGGTAGATTCCTGCAACCTCATAGGGTTGATGTGTTTTGGGGTAGGCGACAACGCCATAGAGGTTATAGCGATCGATTTTAAGTAGAATATTGGTCAAAACCCTTTGAGATACAGGCTCTAGATCCTCAATTTTTTCCCGGTTACCAATCACAAGAACCAGGTTAGCCTGTTGGCGTAGTTGTTTTGATTGACCAATTGCGTCCAGCAGAACTTGGATGTTTTTGCGTTCGTCAGGACGACAGATCGCCAGGATAATAGGCTTTTCTGGGTCGCGCAAAAAGCGATTGATATCAGAAATGACAGGCAGGTTTTCTGGTTCGTCCCCAGGTGGATGAAAACGGCTCAGATCAAAACCTGGGGGGTTAACCCTCATCAGTTCCGGTTGATAGTGGTCGTAGAGGCTGTATTGGGATTGAATTTCATTGTTGGTGGAGGTAATGACTAGTTCAGTAGCACCTAAAGTCTCCTCTTCAGCCTCAATACGGCGGGTGATGTTATATTGTTCCTCAATCTCTTTGCTGCGCAGTCCCGAGGCCAACAACCGCTTTCTTTTGTCTCGGCCCAAGGAGTGACCAGTAAAAACCAGTGGCCTACCCATGAGATTGGCTACCCGCACCCCAACATAACCAGCATCGGCATAATGGGCATGGATAACCGATGGATTCAGATGATCGTTACGTAAGTAATTTATAACGTTATCGGCAAAAGAGTCCAAATGGTCCCACAACTGCTCTTTTGGAATATACTCATCGGGTCCCCCAGCAATACGGATAATCCAAACCTTATCGGTTATCTTTTCTCGTTTTTCTCCATAGACAGCATCTATGCGCTCATCCTTGATAGACCGGGTTATGAGGTCAACTCTCTCTACTTCAGGTCTTTTGCCCAATGCTTTGGCCAATTCAACGACATAGAGGGTTTGGCCACCAGTGTCAGAATCATGACCCAACTCCAAATTATGACCTCTAATAAGACCATGTACACTGATCAACGCAATATAGAGTTTATTCATACCAAATGACTCCTTAGATCATTGTCAACTTGACTCAGAAGCAGCCAAATTAGTTCCTTAACCACCTGTCGCACCCTATCCTACTCTCAATTTTCACACAAAGTTCCACTGACTAATTTCCATTCCAAAAAGCATATACTCTCAAAGTCCGTGAGAAGGATACTAACATAAAATGGCAATCACTGTCCCTCGTAAAAACCTTGTCAGCATCAATAAGGACGGCAATCTGACACTCAGAGCTTGTGAAAAAATGAAACCCGTAGCGAGAACGTCCCAAAACGCCCCCCGTGACATGGCGGAATGGGACAAA
>JADFYX010000248.1 GCA_015232795.1 Magnetococcales bacterium | reverse complement strand
GCTTATTGTTTTTTTTAAACATATTGGCGATGTCATACTTTCAACCCCGGTATATTCGGTACTTAAAAACCACTATCCACACCTAAAAATTGATGCTTTAGTCAACAAAGAGACTGAAGAGATGCTTATTGGCAACCCCAATATCAACCGGGTTATTAGCTATGATAGAGCCAAAGTAAAATCATCCTTTTTTAACAAAATAAAAGGTGAGATTGCCCTCTATAGCTCAATTCGTAAACTGGGTTATGATATGGTAATCTCTCTGGATGGCACAAATAGAGGCAAAACCCTAAGCTGGTACTCAAAAGCCAAAATAAATGTGGGCTGTGGCAGCAGAAAAAAAATTATCTTTGGCAGGGTAGACCCCCACACCCATTGGGTACGCCATACATCGGTTAACCGCCATTATCTGCAAAGACACCTGGATACCCTACGGCGTATTGGTGTATATGCCAAAGGCGATGAGATATACCCCCAACTGTTTGAAAGTGATGCAGTTAAAGCAAAAATAGCTGCTGTTTTACAAAATGCCAGCATTGACAATAAACCGTTTATTTTAATCCACCCGACATCACGATGGATGTTTAAATGCTGGCCGGCAAAATCCATGGGGCAGCTAATAAGCCGAATTCAAAAAGAGGTTAAACTACCAATTGTAATAACCGCTGCCCCAGATCCAACCGAAGCAGACTATATAAAACGGATGCAAAAAGAGATCGCCACCCCGGTTATAGACCTAACAGGTCAGCTAACCTTGATGGAGTTGATACCACTTGTAAGAGCTGCCAGACTGTTTATAGGTGTTGATTCCGCCCCCATGCATATGGCAAGTGCCACCAACACCCCAACCATTGCTCTGTTTGGCCCTAGTAACGAGACAGATTGGGGTCCGGTTGGTAAAAAATATTATATTATATCCGCCCCCCAACATATATGCCGTCCATGTCAGCTAGACGGTTGTGGCGGAGGGAGAATATGCGAATGTTTAGAAGATATTACGGTGGATGAAGTGTTTGCAAAAGTACAAGAGGAGCTTAGTTAGCTATACAACCTTAAGCAAAGCATCCCAAAACGGAGTAACATGGTTTTTGTAGTGGTCTCTATCCAAAATATCAAATTTATGTGAAATAGCCCCAACATTATCATTTACTATCAACTTGCAACCACACAGTGCCGCTTGATTAACCACCAAACCGTTTGGCTCTGGCCATCGGGGTAGATGGACATAATGCTCAACCCGGTTTAAAAATTCCGGCATTTTATCGTAGGGTATACGGCCTATCTCTTTGCCAAATTTATTTTTATCGGCAAGCTGTTTATCGTCAGAGCCAAAAAAAACAACTTCCTTGTCGGCAAGCTGCTCCCAAATATTATAAAACCCCTTGGCCTCGCTCATCCCCCCATAGGATGCATAGGGTATGTCACGCTCCATTTTTTTTTCCACAAAGCTCTCTACATCAATTATAGGCTCTATAATAAAGCTCTTGTCTTTAATGCTGGGGTAGATTTTATGAAAAATGCTGGCGTGGAGGGGAGAGACAAACATGTTGAGTTTGGCATTTTCAAACAGAGCTCTATTTTGGTTAACCGTACAACAACCATCGTTCCAGCTAGATTCGTTCAACTCATGGGCGAAATATTGCTCTTTTTTCACCACACACTTGTCACCATCGCCAATATTTCCGTTACATGGCAGGGCATTTAAGTTGCAAATATCCCCATATGCGTTCTGTCCTAAAACATAGTTGTTATTTGTTAATTCAACTAACTGCTGGTTGCTGAAATGTTTTTTATGGCCCGGTACGTTAAAGACATCAAACAAAATATAAATATCAGGATTTCTAAACCGTTTTAAAAGGCTTAAATATGAATATTTTGAAGGCTTTATAAAACAAACACGGATTTTATGCCCCTGTCTGCGCCCCTCTTCAATAATGCTGCGGGTGACCTGCTCCCCTCCTCCACTATAGTGGAAGGGATCTAGGTGGGAGATAAAATTAATTTTTAAAGATCTACTCATAACCTTAGCAAAATAGTAAAAAAATTTAAGGGGATGGATCTGGGAAGAGACATCTCCCTTCCCCGTGGGATTTGGGGCAAAGCCCCAATTTAACAAAAAATAATCACAACAAAATACCACATATTTTGTAATCTTTAAACCGCCATAACAAACTTTTAGAATCAATGGAGTAGACTTTGTTAACCATGGTCCATTATTATCATCTCTCTTATGAATAAACTAAAAACAGAATCCCCCCATTTGTGGATGGTAGCAACATGCGAATAAAGCTGTTATTTCCCCGTTGGAAGTTCTCTTACAATTTGGGCGATACTGTGATGCTCTCTTGCTTGTTCAAAGCCATAAAAGAGTTTTACCGTCCAGATTATTTTGAGGTAATTGGCGATAACACAATGGTGGAACTTTTTGCCAACGATCCCTACGTAGACCATTTTCGGGCTGGTAGTTTGCTGGAGAAAAAAACTTTAAAATTTTATGGTGACAGAAGCCAGAATAAAAACCCGGTTTTTTTGGTTTTGCCAGAGTGGAACAGGGCGGTTTTTAAATATTTAGCCATTGCTGACAATCTGCAAAAGATGATTGATCATCCCAGGCAAAACATCCTCTCCTTGGTTTATGCCCAGCAGATCAACCCTGAGCTTTTCACCTTCGACGATCTTCGCCCTCGCATCCACCTTACCCCCGAAGAGATAACCGAGGCAGACAAGCAGATAGGCGATAATTCCATTGCCATACATGTTGCCGATATTCGTGGCAGGCAAAAACGCGATGACGGCGAAAAATTACGCTACTCTTTTGCTGGCTGGCAACGGCTTATAAAGGAGCTTAAAAAAGCGGACCCCACCCTTAAAATTTATGAGGTTGGCTCCTTTAAATTTCACGGCCTTGGTGATGTGCATATCCCCCATGGCTCCATTCGCAAGCTAGCAGCACAACTCAACGCCATGAAGCTCGTTATTTTGTCCGATGGTGGAGTTCATAACCTTTGCAACGCCATTGATAAAAAGGTAGTGCTTTTCCAAGGCTACGAATGGAACCCACCGGATATGTTTAAAATGGGTAATGGGCTATTTAATGAAGCCATCCATCTGGAATGTCGCAAAAAATGCCATATTTTTTCCGATATTTTAAGAATAGAGCAAGCCAGTAAAAGTTGTAAAAAAGAGTGTTATGATTTAGACCCTGTTTTATTGGCTAAAGAGTGTAATGATTATCTGCTTAGTTTAAAATAATAGAAGCAAACAAAGGAACTTACATGTTTTTCTGGAAGAAAAAAGCCCCAAGCCAGGATCTGCAAAATTTAAAAAAAGAGCCAGCAAAGATATCCATAATCATCACCGCATGGGATGAGAAGATATCTATGTTTAAAAAAGCAATCCGCGCTCTTGGTGCTGAATCTCTACCAGAATATGAAATAATAGCCATTATCAACCGCTATGAAGATAACCCTGACAAAACCGCAGCACTGTTAGAGGTGGCAAAAACAGAACCAGCCGTTAGCAGATGGTGCGAGATATCACAAAATGCCGGGGTGGTTCGCGCCTGGAATATTGGTGTACAGCTATCTGAGGGAGATATCTACCTCTTGGTAAACGGCGATTGCATTGTAAAAAAAGGCTGCCTTGCTGCCATGTTTAAACCGTTCTCATCCCCCAAAATCGGCATAGTAGGTGTTGGCTCGGTACGTAATAAAAAACGAAGCGATGCACCAGGGCCATGTGACGATGTTTATGGCTTTCTTTTTGCCCTACGTCGAGAAGTTTATGAAACTGCCGGCCCCTTCGACAACGGCTTTTCCCCATTGGCCGACGAAAGAGAGTACTGTCTGCGGGCAGGCACAAAAGGCTGGATAGTTGAAGTTGCCGACGGAGCTAAATATTTTCACGAATACACTATTTCCGAACAGGTAGACCGTAATATCCGCCATATGGGAAGACACATAGATAGAAAATGGCTGGATAAACACAACAACGATAGAAAAAAAGGGATTGCCTGGATGCCAGAATGAATATTTTAAATATACGTACCAACGGTTTAAAATTTACCGCAGATGGGGAGTCTCAACTAATATTGATTTATACC
>JADFYX010000247.1 GCA_015232795.1 Magnetococcales bacterium | reverse complement strand
AAACTTACGCATACTGCGAAGCTTAACTTCATAATCATGGGTGTCGGTTCCGGGACGGAACTTTATCTCCTTGATTTCTACCCGTGTCTGCTTTTTCCGGGCTTGGCGTTCTCGCACCGACTGCTGATATTTGAACTTTGTATAGTCCATAATTTTGCAGACGGGAGGTTTTGCTGCAGGGGAGACCTCAACCAGATCAAGCCCCGCCTCCATAGAACGGCTTAAAGCCTTGTATCTTTCAACGACTCCAACCTGTTGACCATTCTCGTCGATTAAACGCACTTCAGGTACACGGATCATCTCATTAATGCGTGTACTATCTTGGCTCTGTTGTGGAGCCTTTTCTTTTATTGGTGGTCTGGCGATGAGTTTTACTCCTCTAATTAGCCCGGTTAATCTGACCCTAGGCAGATGTTTATAACACAAACTCAGTAATATGGTATTTTTTTATTTTCGGCTTGCAATATCTTCGACTAAACTTGTTATTACATCGTCTAGGGGGGTTATGCCAAGGTTTTTTCCAGATTTATCTCTTGGACTAACCGCTTTTGCCTCTTGTTCCTGCTCGCCGACGATGAGTAACCACGGTATTTTTTTCATAGAGTGGGAGCGAACTTTATAACCAATTTTTTCATTTCTAATATCGGCATCAGCACGAATTCCTGCTGCTCTTAGTCTATCCCGAACCTCAATAGCCCAATCTGTGTGTGCCTCGGTAATAGTCAGAACTACCGCTTGCACTGGAGCCAGCCAAGTGGGAAAACGTCCAGCGTAGTGTTCAATGAGTATACCAAAAAAACGTTCCAAAGAGCCAAGCAACGCCCGGTGAATCATAATAGGCTGATGCTTGCCACCGTCATCCCCTACGTAAGTTATATCAAAACGTTCAGGAAGATTGAAGTCTAATTGTATAGTTGAGCATTGCCATTTACGCCCAATGGTATCGGTAATCTTAACATCAATCTTTGGTCCATAAAAAGCACCCCCACCAACATCTTCTACATAATCTAGTCCGCGATGCTTGATAGCACTAGCCAAAGCGTTGGTTGCCTTATCCCATATAGCATCTGATCCTACTGACTTTTTGGGTTTTGTGGAGAGATAAATATCAAACTCAGAAAAACCGAAAGTTTCAAGTGTATCTAAAGTCAGTTCTAAAATATTACGGATCTCTTCCTCTATCTGATCTTCCCGGCAAAAAACATGGGCATCGTCTTGTGTGAAACCACGCACACGAAACAGACCGTGGAGCGCACCTGACATTTCATAACGGTAAACTGTGCCCAACTCTGCCCAGCGCATGGGAAAATCACGATGAGAGTGTAACTGGTTTTTATAGATTAAAATATGAAATGGGCAGTTCATGGGGCGGATCTGATACTCTTGCTCATCCACTTTTAGTGGTTGAAACATGGATTCCCCATAAAAATCCAGATGGCCCGATGTTTTCCAAAGGTCAATATTGGCTATATGTGGGGTGTAGAGAAACTCATAGCCGGCTTTAGTGTGAGAATCTTTCCAGTAGTCTTCAATTGTCTGGCGGATTCTTGCCCCCATGGGATGCCAGAAAACCAAACCACCCCCTGCATCATCCTGAATGGAGAAAAGGTCAAGATCTTTACCAATTTTTCTATGGTCTCTTTTTTCTGCTTCTGCCATCATATGCAGATAGGCTTTAAGGGCTTTTTTGTCGGCAAATGCAGTACCGTAGATTCTCTGTAACATTTTATTGTCAGAGTCACCACGCCAATATGCTCCTGCTACTCGCAGCAATTTAAAGCTTTTGATGTGTCCGGTGCTGGGCAGGTGGGGACCACGGCAGAGGTCGATAAAATCTCCTTGGGAGTAGAGGGAGATATTTTCACCTGCTGGTATTTCAGAGATAATCTCGGCTTTATAATCTTCGCCCATATCCTTGAAAAAAGCGATAGCAGCGTCCCGCTCCATAACCTTGCGTTCTATGGTGAAGTTCTCTTTTATCAACTCGTCCATCTTTTTTTCAATTATGGCTAAATCTTCCATGGTAAAGGAACGCTCATAATCAAAATCGTAATAAAAGCCATTTTCAACCGCAGGACCAATGGTAACCTGTGCCGTGGGAAAAAGGCTTTTTACCGCCTGGGCCATAAGGTGGCTTGTGGAGTGGCGGATAATATCCAGAGCTTCGGGGGATTTGCTGGTAATTAAAGAGATAGAGGAATCTTTATCCATTACCGTACTTAAATCAGCTAGTTCACCATCAATAACTCCAGCCAAGGCTGCTTTAGCCAAACCAGGACCAATTGCCTCAGCTACTTGTAGAAGTGATACAGGTGAGTCAAACTCTTTGCCAGTTCCGTCCGGCAGTGTAATACTGATCATTTTTTTCAAACCCCAGATGCTTTTTGTATTATCTGACATAAATCATTAGCCATTTCGGTAATTTCAGTCAAGGAGTCACCCTCAACCATAACCCGGACTTTTGCCTCGGTTCCCGATTTTCTGACTAAAATCCTTCCATTCTCTTTAAGCTTGGCATTGGCAGCAGCAATGGCCTTTATTACAGTTTTGTTTTCCAGAGGATCGCTACCTGGTTCAATTAGCACATTTTTCAACAGTTGTGGCACGATCTCCATGTTAGAATCCAACTCAGAAAGTGGCTTTTCACTATCAGCCATTAATTCTAATATTTTAAGTGCCGAAATTAAACCGTCACCAGTTGTATTATGGTCTAAAAACAGCATATGACCGGACTGTTCCCCACCAAGATTATAACCATTGGCTAGCATATGTTCCAACACATAGCGGTCTCCAACCTGGGTACGAATTAAATCAAGGTTGTTTTTGGCTAAAAATCGTTCCAATCCCAAATTTGACATTACTGTTGCAACAACGCCGCCACCTTTCAGACTTTTTTTATGTTTCATGGCTATGGCACTCATAGCTAGAAGATGGTCACCATCCAAAATGTTGCCTTTTTCATCACATATCAACAAACGATCGGCATCACCATCCAGAGCGATACCAATGTCTGCCCTCACTTCTAAAACTTTTTTGCGCAATACTTCCGGGTGGAGAGAGCCAAAACCATCGTTGATATTAAGACCGTTGGGATTGTTACCAATGGCGACAACTTCCGCACCTAGCTCCCAAAATATGGCTGGGGCAACTTTGTAGGCAGCACCATTGGCACAGTCAACAACAACTCGTAAACCTGTTAAACGGCGGTTTTTAGGAAAGCTGTTTTTACAAAACTCAATATATCGACCACCAGCATCGGCAATTAGTGTGGCCCGACCGATCTCAGCATCTTTAGGGGGATATTTATCCATCTCCCCGGCAAACATAACCCGTTCAATTTCTGCCTCCATCTCGTCGGGCAGTTTCATACCGTTGGGATCAAAAAACTTAATGCCGTTATCTTGGTAGGAGTTATGGGAAGCAGAGATAACTACACCGGCATCAGCACGCAAAGCGCGGGTCATATAGGCTACGGCTGGTGTTGGCAAGGTTCCTACCTGCAAGCAGTGTATACCCATGGAGGTAAAACCAGCCCTTAAGGCAGACTCAAACATATAACCCGACAAACGGGTGTCTTTACCAATAACAACACTGTGGCGACGATCATTTTTACGGAATACATAGCCCGCTGCACGACCTAATTTTAAGACCTGTTCCGCAGTCATGGGGCTAACATTGGCCCGGCTTCGAACGCCATCGGTCCCAAAAAATTTTCGCACGTGCACTTTTTCTGCGGTTTTAACCATGTTATGGGGTACTCTCCATTCCTTTAAACCACCATTTTGCAACCCTTAAGGCTTCACAGGCTCCCTTAACGTCATGAACCCGAAAAATATTCCCCCCGGCTAAATAACCCAGGGCAGCCAGCAGGTTGCTACTGTTGTCCCTATGTTCTGGGCGGGACTCTCCACTTAAATGGCCGACAATACTTTTGCGGGACAATCCGAGTAAAACTGGCACCCCAAGACCCCGTAAAGTACGCTGCTGTGTCATTAATATGCGATTGTGCTCTGGTGTTTTACCAAAACCAATGCCGGGGTCTACAATTATCCGCTCTTTAGCAATACCGTTTTCCAGGCAAAATTCAATGCGCCGGGCTAAAAAACTATA
>JADFYX010000246.1 GCA_015232795.1 Magnetococcales bacterium | reverse complement strand
ATCTTGGTCGTGGATCAAGTTCATGCTTCAAGGTTCATGGCTGGTTGCTGAACAATCGTACACTGGTGTACAATTATTTGCTTAAATTCTTTAATACAAAATTAGTAGTCAGGATATTGTGTAAATTTTAGGCTATGTCACTTAAATCTTTGGATCACAAAGGAAAATTTTTTAGGATTGCCGTGCTTATTGCAATGTTCAATTAAGAAGATTTTTTTGAAAGTCAAAAATTAAGCTATGCTCTCTGATAATTTATAAAAAATTCGGGTTAAATTTTGTTACCAAGTGGGTGGGGTAGGTTAGATGGAAGATCGCAAAATGGAAACAGCAAAACTTAATCGGCTTGGTTTTCTGGATGGAATAGGCAACCGTCTTTTGGCGTTGATTGGTTCCACGTTTTTAATTGGTACAGTAGGCATAGCACTGTTTTTTGCCCATGATCAGGAGAGAATGATTCTCTCTAATCATGAGCGTTCGCTAACGCTTTTAACCCATACTGTTGGCAGTGGTCTGCAAACCATCATGCAGAGTGGATCGGCAGAGATTGCCGAGAGCTACATAGAAGATATTAAACATATCAAAGATCTGGGTAATATTCGTATCCTTAGAACTAACGGCGTACAGGCCTTCACCGACAATGTAACCGTTAAACAAGTTAATGAACTAATGGGGGTAGATCAGTTTCCTGAACGAGAAATTATTTCTGGGCTAACATATAGTGTCTCTGAGCTTTCCACATTAAAAAAAGTGGTTGCTTCAGGTTTGAGCAAAAGCGTTACATCTCTAGATAATGGCAACGCTACTATGACGGTGTTCTATCCAATTCCCAATGAAGAGGAGTGCACTATCTGTCACGGATCTGACAATAAAGTTCGTGGTGTTTTGGAAATCACCACCTCTATGCAGCAAGCCCAAAACGACATCCAAGGTATGCGAATACGGATTGTGCTAATTCAAATTACGGTATTAGTGCTTATCTTGACCATCGTATTTAAAAAAATAAGTCAATATGTTGTAGCTCCCATTGAAGATCTAAGTTCTTCCATGGTGGCAATGACAGAAGGCCATATTCGCCAAGAGGCAGATGTTGAAGGTTGTTGTGAATTTAGGATGATGGCTGCATGTTTTAATGAGATGAGTGAGGAGCTTGCTAGAACCTATTCCGGTCTACAAAATGAACGGGATAAACTAACCACCATTATCTTGGGGGCTAGGGAAGGTATTGTGGTTACAGATCGCAGTGAAGAGATTGTTCTGGTCAACCCTGCTGCCGAAAGGTTGTTGGGTAAAAATACGCTGGAGTTACGAAAAAAAGGTTTTAGGAGCATCATTGATAACCCAGAACATTTTGCTGCAATTTTAGAAGACGATCTTAAAAGTGTACCAGATATTGTGGTCTATAAAGGTCGTATGTTGCAAATTCAGGCGACAACTATATATTCCAATGAAAAGACCATGGTAGGTTCGGCTGCTTTGATAAGAGATGTAACTCAAGAGAAAAAGTTGGAGAATGAGTTGCGCTATCTTTCAACCACCGATGCACTGACAAAGCTTTTCAACCGCCGGCATTTTGATTCTGTGTTGGAAGAAGAGTTCAAACGGGCCAAACGCTATAAGTTGGTTTTGGGGCTGTTGCTTTTTGATGTAGACCATTTTAAAAAGTTTAATGACACTTATGGGCATGATCAGGGTGATCGGGTTTTGCAAGCCATAGGTAAGGTTATGAATGGTCATTTTCGCGATATAGACCATCCTTGCCGTTATGGTGGCGAGGAGTTCTGTGCTGTACTGCCAAGTACAGGCCTTGAAGGTGTGCAAAATGTTGCGGAACGGCTCCGCGAGAAAATTTCTGATATGCGGGTTGATGGTCTACAGGTACATATCAGTATTGGTGTTTCCATCTTTCCAAATTCTGGTGCTAAGAGCCCAGATGAGCTCCTGAAAATGGCTGATGAGGCTCTCTATCAAGCCAAAGAGCAGGGGCGTAATCGAGTCTGTATCGCCCCAAGCAAAGTTTAAGACTCTTTTTATAGTCTCTTAAATTCATGAAAAACCGGGTTTAGAGCAATAATAGCGATTCTAAAGTAGTTGATTATGGTCTTCTATTAGACTGAACGGTGCAACTCTAATGAACATGAACAACCTCGATAAAACAGAAAACAACGGTCAACCACAACTCACAATAGATGAGATGTATAGTGTGGCTGTTGATCATGTAAATAGCGATAGGTATAAGGAGGCCGAGGAGCTATGTCTGGCAATAGTTCAACAACTGCCCAACCACATTGCTGCCATAAATTTATTAGGTAGAATTGGGCATAAATTAAATCGTCATGAATTTGCAGCCAAATGGTTTCAACGGCTAATAAATATCGACAGCAGGAATGCTGAACCATATTATAATCTGGGAATTTCTCTAAATGAGCTTGGGCGAAAAGATGAGGCTATACATGTCTTGGAAATTGCCCTGAAAAAAGATCCTGATAACGGCCATATTGCCGGTTATTTAAACGGAGTTTTAAAGCTACCCACAATTTTTGATAAACAAAAGAAATTAAAAGAAGAGGCCGGGGAAAACGAGGATGTTGTGACTGGGTCCAATTCAGATGCTGGGGATACGATCTGGTATCGTACTGACCAGCACGGGACGATAAAAGTCTCTATTATTGCCTGGTTTATTTTGGGCTATTCTATGCGGAATATATTAATTCTGGGGGTTAGTAGTTTTAGAACAAAACTACCAATGCTCAAGGAGTGGGTATATCTATACCCTGAATTTCTTATAATAAGCATTATTCCCCTTATGATATTTATTGTGGAGCTTAGCCGACTACCCCAAACTAAAAATTTATATACAGCTATATTGCCAAATGTATGGAAATATGGTCGTCTATTACTAATTTTTAACGTCTTATTGGATATTTCTTTTATCTTAAATATCTATTATCAAAACAATTATGATTTAGATATATTTTTAACCATATTTTTCTTTATAGATCTTCCAATTCTTATCTATCTAATATTCTCAAAATATATTAAAGCTCTATTTAAAAGTTTCCCCGACTTTGTTGAAAAGAGTTGATGTAAATATATGTAAACGTTTATATCCCACCTTTAGAAAAGGGGTGTCGGGGGGGAGTGAAAACCAGGTAGTATACAGTAGAAAATCCCCTTTAACCCCTCTTTTCTAAAGTGGGGTGACTGAATTATTAACAATTAGATGTCTTCTAATTTTACCAACTATTTTCTAATTTTGTGTAGCAATGTTCCGTATACAATTCTGGTTGATGAGGAGTCAACAGTGAGTGGAATATCAGATAGAAGTTTAGGTTTCAGAAATTTGTCACAAATACTGCTGAATAAAAAATTCTGGATTTGGCAATTCCTCATTGTTGCAGGTATAAGTGTTTGCGGATTGATCTATTTTGGGGTGGCGACCTACACTGGAGCACCACCGCTGGTTGATTTCAAATCGTCCAGGGGGGAGACGATTATCCCACATCAACAGATCACCCGTGGAGAGGAAATATTCCACCTGAGGGGGTTGATGAGCTATGGCTCTTTTTGGGGAGATGGGGCAGAACGCGGCCCGGATTTTACTGCGGACGCCCTACATAGAATAGTAGTGTCCATGGGTGATTTTTATAAAAACCGGCTAAAAGAACGCGCACAAATCCAAAAGGTACCGCAGTACGACGCCGATGCAATTTCCCTACAGGTAAAGCGGGAGTTGCATAGCAATTTATGGAACAAGGAAGAGGGCAATATCCGCATCAATGATGCCCAGATTTATGCCCTCCAAAAGTTGAATGTTCACTACTCAATAATGTTTACCGATCCCGATTATCCAGAACTTTTTCAGACAGGATATATAACTGACCTGGAAGATATCAAAGCATTAACCGCTTTTTCTACTGGGGAGCCTGGGTGGCTGCTGCCAACCGACCTGGAGAGAATTATAGCTATACACATAACTGGCCCTATGATCCGGCAGCAGGCAATACACCGACTCCGGCAACCAATATCTGGAGTGTCATATCGATTCTTTTCCTGTTTATGGGGATTGGGCTAGTCTTGTATGTGTACGGTCAGAGCTTGTGAAAAAATGCAACCCGTAGGGAGAACGTCCCAAAACGCCCCCCGTGACATGGCGGAATGGGACAAA
>JADFYX010000245.1 GCA_015232795.1 Magnetococcales bacterium | reverse complement strand
GACGTTTGCGGGAGCTGTTATTAAAAAATGCAGGAGAAGAGATTCAAGTTACATTTCCAGCTATGGATGTCTGTACAGATAATGGAGCAATGATTGCTTTGGCTGGATTACGCCGTTTTGAAAAAGGGTTTTTGGATGGTTGGGAGCTGAACGCAAGAGCAAGATGGCCTTTAACTGAACTATAAAACCCAAAGTAAAAATTTAAAAAAAGTTAAGGGGATGGTTCTGGGAAGGGACAAGTCCCAAGGTTTAAAATTGTATAATAAATAGATATACTCCTCATTAGCCAAATAGACACATAAAAATAGAGAGTAAAAAACAATGCAGACAAACACCTCTAGAGAAAACAGTGTTGCAGTAATAGGAGCAGGTTCCTGGGGGACTGCCTTGGCTACGGTGTTGGCCACAAAACTAACAAATGTCACCATTTGGTGCAGGGAAGATGAGGTTGCCGCAGGCATTAACCAGCATCATATCAACCCTCTTTATGTTTCCGAGCTTTCCCTGCCCCATAATATTATCGCTAGCAATGATTTAATAGAAGTAGTTGCAAAGCATCGAATTTTGGTCATGGTAATCCCAACACAATTTACCCGTCAGGTTTTAGAGTCCATCAAGGGAGCTGTTACAAAAGATACGGTTTTTGTATCAGCTAGCAAAGGGGTTGAGGTAGAAACTTTAACCCTGCTATCTGAAATTTACAGTGAGGTTTTTGCCCAGCAAGGAGAGCAACAATCCTGTTATCTATCAGGCCCATCCTTTGCACGTGATGTAATTAAACAGCTACCTACTGCTGTTGCCATTGCCGGAAAAAATTCTGATCTTGTAGAGGAGATTCAACATCTATTCTCTACTCCATATTTTCGCACATACCGCATGGGAGATGTTGTGGGTCTGGAGTTGGGTGGTGCTTTAAAAAATGTTATTGCTCTTGCTGCTGGTATAAGTGATGGCTTGGGTTTTGGTAATAGCGCAAGAGCTGCCCTAATCACCAGAGGTCTATCAGAGATAATGCGATTGGGAGTTCAATTAGGAGCCAAACCAGAAACTTTTTCTGGTCTTTCAGGATTGGGAGATCTTTTACTTACTGCCACTTCTGAGATGTCTAGAAACAGAACAGTTGGTTTTAGAATTGGTTGTGGAGAGAGCTTAGAAGAGATTCAAAAGGGATTTAGAGAGGTGGCAGAAGGTGTTAAAACAACATTGAGTGTCTATCTATTGGCAGAAAAACTTAACATAGAAATGCCTATATCCCGTGCAGTCTATGGGATATTATACGAACAACGAATCCCACGCTCTGTGGTTACAGAACTTATGGAACGTACTCTAAAACCGGAACATGAAGAACTTTAACCATGCTGCTTTGGCTTTAATTTTGGACTATAAACAAAAAAGCCACTCAAGAAGAGTATTCAAAAAAAGTGGCATTTTTTATTGCAGTATCTTGTCAGAGATTATACGGCTATTACTTCTTCAGCCTTTGGTCCCTTGTCACCTTGAGCAACACTGAATTCTACTCGCTGCCCCTCGGCTAGATTACGAAATCCCTCTCCAGAAATTGCACTAAAGTGCACAAATACATCTCCCCTACCTTCGTCCCGTTCAATAAATCCAAAACCCTTACTTTCATTAAACCACTTGACTGTCCCATTTTCACGATCTGCCATAGCTGAAAATCCCCTACTTTTGTATTTAACCTATACTCGGCAAGCAACCTTAGAACATGCATTTAAAACAAATAAAGTTCCCACCCGTTTAAACGCTTTGTATCATGGAAGGAAAGAAACGTAAACAATTTATTTTTATGATTTTTGCAGTTCTGCCAAAAAAAATATTCAACATATTGTTTATATTGATATTCTTTAGGATAAAAAAACAGCATGCTTAATTGATAAAACTATGGTATTTATAGTAATAAATATAAGCACAAAACAAACATAAGATTCTTCTAATTTTTACTGTTTATTATAAAAATATATTTCATTAATTGGTCTAATAATTGGGTTGCTAACTACTTAACAAACTTGTTAGCGAATAATCATCACCGAGTTTTTAGCATGCTCCAACACATTAAAAGCTACTCCACCCATGAAAAAGCGCCTAACTCCCTTGTGAGAGGTGTCAGACATAGCAATTAATGAAAAATGTTGGCCTCTTTCAATAATTTCTGTTACAGGGTCACCAATTGGAGTAAATGTATCCTTGGCATCAATTCCCATATTTTCCAAAAGCTCAAGACCTTGTTTAATATTATCTTTGGCTTTTTCTAAATCTTCTTCTTCTCTAGCTACTGAAATCAATGAGATTGGACATTGGCAGTTGTTAGCCAACATAGCATCCTTTTTCAACGCTGCTAAAGACTCCTCTGAACCATCAATGCAGACCAAATGTCCATTACCATACTCAAGTTCTCTGGCAACAATGACAGAACATGGAGCATGCACAGCCACTTTTAATGCTGCAGAGGCGATACCTAAAAATTTAGTTATAGTTTTCCGCTGCATGGATGCGCCCAAGATAATTAGATCATGACCGCATTCTTCTTGATGATCCAAAATACCAGTCTCAGAATTTTCAGATGCTAAGAGTGTAAGTTGAATACCACGACCTTTTGCACTTTTATATGTAATGATGTGGTTACCAAGTGGGTCACCTTGAATGTCATTATGGGTAAAAGACTCCTCCCACTCCTTAGACATATGACCTATCTCTACCAACAAATCCCGGCCTTTTTTAAGGAAGCTTACTCCTGGAAGATCTAAACCGGAGTCAACAATATTCTCCCTAGCAACTCTTACTTGCAGACCACCGCTATTTAAACCTTGGTCTATTGGCCTGACATAGAGCAGATCAATATTAGCCCGCACTCCCAAGCCCAACTTAGAAGCATAAGAGAGCCCTCGGTATGACTCTTCGGAACCGTCAATGCCAACTAAAATTTGGAAATTATGTGAAGCAAGTTCTACCATTATGTTGTCTCCTCTTAAGCCCCAACTATTGGCCAATATAGATAAGCACAAGCAATCATCAAAATTGTGGATATAATTATCATTTTCCACCCTACTTTCAAAAAGTCGCTTGTTTTTAGGTAACCTGATGCATAAACAATGGTACATGCAGGTGTACCGACAACAGTTAGATACGCAAAAGCCGAGGAAATGGCTGTAATAAACCCAATAACTATAGGACTTTCCTGTGCAGCAGTAGCCATTTTAAGCACAATAGGTCCAAGCACTGCAACTGCTGCTCCATTGGACATTGTGTTGGTAACTCCTGTAGTCAACACCGAAACTGCTGCCCACAAACCGATACCTTGATCAGCTCCCAAAGGGGTTAATAGTGAGAGAAAACTCACAGCTACCCACTCAGCAGCACCAGTGTCTTTCATTTGCACACCCAATGAGATTGCTGCTCCATATAGGAGCACTACTCCCCAGTTCACCCCATTGTTTAAGTCTTCCCACAAAACCAATCCTGCTGCTAAAAATGCTACTGCTCCCATTATGGCAACAGTACCCATACCTAAACTACCGGAAATTGTCATCCAACTTAACAATACCAGGAAAAAGAGTACAATGGATACAATATCTCCTGCCTTAAGTGGGCCTTGTTCAGAAACCTGCTCTCGCAGTTTTGCAACCGCAGGGGCTAAATCATTGACTTCTGGTTTGAAGGTCCAAACAAGCATGGCTGTAACAAAAGGCAGTTGCAATAAAAATAGAGGGTAGGCGTAAGCCATCCAACGCAAATAGTCCACAAGAAAGATCGCTGTACTTGGATCATCAGGATGGTAGAAGAAATCTTTCCAATAGCCGATCATAATAGCATTTCTTGCACCACCAGACGGGGTGCCGATACCAGCAACAGAACAACCATAAGCAATGGAGAAAAGCAACACAGCCGCTAGATTACGAACCTCTTTTGGATCATCAGATGTTAAACGGATTAGAGTTACACCTACAGGTAACATCATAGCTGCGACGGTATGTTCACCAATGAAGGATGCTAAAATTCCTGAGACTACAGAAATACCAAAAGCCACTCGAACTGTGCTGGTACCAGTTACTTTGATAATTAAAAGTGCTATTCGTTGATGTAGTTTCTGCTTGACAATACCCACTGCCAACATGAGCGACCCCATAATAAACAGCACAGAATCATTCATCAAACTGCGGGCAAC
>JADFYX010000244.1 GCA_015232795.1 Magnetococcales bacterium | reverse complement strand
CGCTGGGGCTGGGCGCATAGCCTTTTGTAGCCGGGAACCCATAGGACCAGTTGTTGCCGTTTCGGCCTTTAACCACCATTGTATGGATAATAACCACCACCATAGGGATAGTTGTTATTATTACCCCACCAAGCATCACCAGTAGAAGGTGATAGTATGGTTGCCGATCCCAAAAGAGTGGCAACTGACATAGCTAGAATCGTTTTTTTCATTATGACATCTCCTTTAAAAAATTGAGGTATTATTTGCTGTTCATTATACCAAGGGTCGAAAAAGGGCAGCAACAATTTTTTTGCTATTTTTTGCAAATGACTTTTTTATATAATAACGCTCAAAGCGTTAATGCTACATGCTTAACTTTAACACCTGCCGACAAACATCGGGTGTTACATCATTGTGCTCACCAAGCTGAGTCATATGGTGTGCCTCAAGCTGTGCCATTAGTGGCTCTATTATCTCTGGGCCTAATTGATATTCACCAAGTGTAGTTTTAACTCCTAAAGATACAAAAAAACTACGGGTTTTCGCAATTGCTTCATCAATGGCTTTATCTGCATTTTCATGGTTGATGTTCCACACACGTCTGGCATATTGCAGTAGTTTATCGTGTTTGCTTTTTTTTCTGTGTTGCAACATAGATGGCAGAATTACCGCCAGGGTTTGGGCATGATCAAGGCCGTGTAGAGCGGTTATCTCATGGCCTAACATGTGGGTTGCCCAATCGTGTGGAACTCCAGCTCCGATAAGACCATTTAGGGCCATGGTAGCACACCACATTAAATTGGCTTGTAGGTCATAATCTTGAGGGTTAGCGACAACCTCTGGCCCTATCTCTATTAACGTTTGCAAAAGACCTTCGGCAAAGCGGTCCTGCACATGTGCATTTACCGGGTAGGTTAAATATTGTTCCACTACATGAACGTAGGCATCTACTACCCCATTTGCTAACTGCTTTGTTGGCAGGGTGTAGCTTTTTGTCGGGTCGAGAATTGAAAACCGTGGGTACAACAGTCTATTCATCATAGGTAGTTTTGTTTTGTCCGACTCACGGGTAATAACTCCACCACTGTTCATTTCAGAACCAGTCGCAGGTAGGGTCAATACTGCACCATATGGCATGGCTTTTTTTATACTTTGACCAAATTTTAATACTATATCCCAAGGATCACTCTCAGCATACACTGCTGCTGCAATAAACTTTGAGCCGTCAATAACAGAGCCGCCTCCAACAGCCAGTATAAAATCCAGTTTTTCACTTTTTATTACAGCAACGGCCTTCATTAAAGTTTCAAATCTTGGGTTGGGTTCTATACCGCCAAAGAGATGTATCTCATAACCACTCAATGCCTTTTGAACCTCTTGTAAAGTTCCAGTGCTTTTAGCACTTTTACCACCATAGGTGATTAATACACGCGCATCTCTTGGTATTAACTTGTTAAGTTGGGCAATTTGCCCTTTGCCAAAGATAATATTGGTGGGATTGTAAAAATCAAAATTAAGCATAGTTAATATACCTCGTAATTTCATTCATATTATTAAATACAGCATATCCAATCCCCATGATTCCACGCAACTGTAGCTAAATTTTTTTTAATTGTTACAACAAATTACAAACCAGGAAAAAATTTCATCTTAAGGAAAAAATTGCTTTCATTAACAAAAATACTATCCACTTTTTAGCGGAGTATAGATGGACTGTTGTATTATTAATGCAAGTTTATTAAATAGTTACATTTGTTGGCACGTAATACGCATTAGTGAAAACCAGTAATCACAATATAGTTGATAAATCAAATCGTTATTCAACTTGTGATGCTAGGTTAAACAGAATATTTAAGGGGATGGAGATGGGTATTGATGTGTATGAAAATTTACAGACAGGTGAAGCGGTAATTGAACTTAGCAACACCTTCGGTTCTAGCTCAAGAAAAGAGTTTTTTGAGGCCTATTCAAGTTTTGATCCCTCAAGAAATTTTCTCCTTGATTTTAATGCTGTAAATGATATTGACGACTCCTGCTTTGGCATGCTTCTGCTTATGAGCAAATATGTACGTTTTGATGCAGAAATTACCATTACAGGATGTTATGATAATCTGGCAAACACTCTAGATCTCTCTTTGTTAAATGGCCTGTTTAAAATCAGGTAACAGAACAGTTGCCTTGCCATATTTCTCTATAAAATTTGTTAAACTTAATTTTATAGAGAAATATGGTGGCATATCTTCTTTGGAAAGTTAACTGCTATGTAGGTTTTGTTCTACTTTGCTGGACACTCTTTAAAAATACCAGTGAATCCTAGAAAGAAGGGCAGGATTTATCACCAGGTTTCTTACGCCGTGAGCATGATCTTCATTAAAAGTATTACCTTTACACCAATTGCCCACTGTATCGATATTTACTTTGGCAATTTTAGGACGTACGCTCCAAGTCACATGAAAAGGAGAGCCTTTTTCATTATATCCAGGACCTGTGGTTGATCCGGGGTATTGGATTGGAATTCCTGTATAGCTTGGAATATTCAAAGCTTGTTGCAGACCATTTTTTTCACTGTGTTTTGTCAATTTTTCAAAATCCAAAGCATTCATATCGTTAACCAAAACATATACCTGGGTTTCGACACGCAATTGAGGATTTTTGATGGCTTCACTAAGGCATGAGCCAAGAGTTGGGCCTGGTTTAACCTTTGCGCTTGAGTGAACATAATGTACTTCAATCGTGTCACCAGATTGCAGACTGCCATGTTTGCTTGGACAAATTTCATGACTAACCGGAACCAACTCTGCTGCGCTTAATTTGCCAGAATACTTGTAACCGCTCTGGTAACCATGACCATCACCATTACCTGCATATGTAGTAAATTCACCACCACGATGTTCAGCATTTTTATGAAAATGAATGTTGCAAAGGTTCATTTTAGTGTAATGGGGAGATGATCCAAAATCCCGGTTATTGCTGCCTTTTATCGCGTCAATATCACGAGGTGATTGGGGGCCATAACCTTTTCCTGCAGTATTAGTAGCGAGCATTGCCCGCTGTTTTGCTATCAATGCATCGGAGACTTGAGCGTGAGCATTGTGAGAGACTTGAGCGTGGGAGTTCTCACTAGCGGTCGCATTAATTGGCGAAAGTGTATTTAATGATAATAACGTGAACGCTGATAGCGCGAGGAGCTCTTTTTTCTTCATAATCATAATCATTCTCCATAAACATTTAATTAACCTTATTGCCCTATAAAATCTTTTCACTCTAGCCTAAATTTGTAATAAAATCTATGTTAGAATTCATATAGATTATCACAGAAGTTAAATTTGACGAATGCTATGATATCTCAATGCAATGAATATTAAAAAAGTAGCCAAGATACTAAATCTTCTTAATAAACAATCTGCAGATCGTATTCTAGACTATATTGGGCAGAAAGATCTTCCCCTTAAAAAGGAGCTTTTAGCGCACCTTTTTAGTTTTGAAGATTTGCAAAAGTTAGCGGATAGGGATTTGACAATTTTATTGCAGGAGGTTCCAAAACCTCTTTTAACAATTGCATTAAAAGGTGAAGATAAGCAGTTTATTGCAAAATTTGTTAAAAATTTATCTAAACGGGCAGGGGATGTATTAAAAGAGGAGTTGGCAATGTCTCCTCCAAGAGCAAAGAGGGAGGTTGTGGATGCGCAGAGGGCTGTAACTGCTGTGGCGCGACTGCTAGTTGAACAAGAAAAAATATTTGCTCCTTGGTTACATAAAGAAAATGAAATTATTTATTAGTATTTTTTAAGACTACTTCAAAATCCAATTCTTCTTAACAGCAATCTTACAGCAATAATAATTCCTCTGAACAGAGCGGTTCTTCCACTTTTAGTCAAGCCAATTGTTATTCCGCGCTTGTGCAAAATATATGAGACAACTGCATAGAGAATAACCAGTAAAATAATAATTCGGATAATCATTTACCCTGATTTTTAAGGAACCCTGGGTTTTGGTTTTATTGATAGCATATGTATAAGCTTGGCAAAAAATGTAAAAAGTTTATCCAGCCCAGTTGTGATTTTATTTAAAATTACAGATTTTGTTTCTACTTTATCGCAAACTGACCAGCACCCTGGACACTTGTTTGTATTGCCTTCAAAAGATTCCTGACAATCATTGCAAAAATATCGTGTCATTATAGGTCCTTCTATATTCTAAACTAGCCAAATCTAAATTAAGTTT
>JADFYX010000243.1 GCA_015232795.1 Magnetococcales bacterium | reverse complement strand
ATGTTTTTTTAATGCCGAATTTTTTTTGTAGTATAAATTTATAAAACTAAGCCAAAATTTTTTATCTAAAAAAAAGTATTTATTTATTGATTTACCTATTTTACTAAGTGTACAATCCGTCGGTGAGTCTTGTATATAAGGTTTTGTGTTTATTGGATAAATAATAAACCCTTAACATATAAAACTGATTGTGTAAATAAATATATAAGTTATTAGATATGATGTTGTTATTATGGTTTTAAAAGTTGTTTTTTGGCTTTGTACTAATAATATTTGATAATTAACGAAAGAATTTAAACTTTTAACTATTTAAAACTGAGGAGAATTGTATGAGTCGTGTAAAGGTTTTACCACCACTTGTAGTTGGTGTGGCGGCGTTGCTTATGGCAACAAGCGCACAAGCTGCAAAAATGGCACCTGTGCCAAAATTGACCAAGGCAGAATTTACCCAAGCGCAACACACCTATTTTGACCGCTGTTCTGGTTGTCATGGTGCTTTGCGTCAAGGTGCAACTGGTCCAAACATCACTCCAGCCAAAACCCGTTTAAAAACTCTTAAAGCCCTTAAAAATATCCTTTATAATGGAACCGAAGGCGGTATGCCAGGATGGGGTAAAGATGGTTTTATGACCCATGCAGAAATCGATCTCATGGCTCGATATGTACAAAATACACCACCAGCACCACCAGAGTGGGGTATGCCCGAGATCAAAAAATCTTGGAAAGTTCATGTTCCAGTAAGCAAGCGTCCAACAATGCCACCTCGCAGAAATTGGAAGAACTATTTTGGTGTAGTAGAGCGTGATGCTGGTAACGTTGTTATCATTGATGGTGACACTAAGGAAGTATTGAACGTCATTAAATCTGGTTTCGCTGTGCACATTCTGCGTACCTCTTCAACTGGTCGTTACATGTATGCGATTGGTCGTGATGGTAAAGCTACCATGATGGATATGTGGGCTTCCCCACCAAACTTGGTTGCTGAAATCAAAACCGGTATTGATGCTCGTTCTATCGACACAAGCAAATACAAAGGCTTTGAAGATAGCTATGCGGTTGTTGGTAACTACTGGCCTCCTCATTATGTGATCATGAAAGGTGACACACTTGAGCCTCTGAAAATTGTTGGTACTCGTGGTTATACTTACGACACCAATGAGTTTCATCCAGAGCCACGTGTTGCATCCATTGTTGCATCACATCATGCTCCTGAGTGGGTTCTTAACCTAAAAGAGACTGGTGTTGTTCTTTTGGTTGATTACAGTAAATTAGCTGATGGTACAATCACAGAGACTAAAATTAACGCAGAGCGTTTCCTTCACGATGGTGGTTGGGACTCCACAAAGCGTTACTTCTTAGTAGCTGCAAACGCTCGTGACACAATCTCCGTTATCGATACTGTTGAGCGTAAACTGGTTAAAAACATCAAAGTTGGCACAAAACCTCATCCTGGTCGTGGTGCTAACTGGGAAGATCCTAAGTATGGCCGTGTATGGGCTACTGTGCATCTTGGCGAAGGCTTGGTCTCTATGATCAGCACCGACCCAACCAAGCCTTATGCTTGGACTGTTGTTCGTGAGTGGGAATTGGGCGGAAACTCCTTGTTCATCAAAACTCATCCAAACAGCCGTTACGTCTATTGTGATAACACCATCAACCCTAAGAAATCAAACGTTCTAACAATCTTCGATATGCAAAATCCTGATGCTGATCCTGTAGAGATGACCTTCAAGAAAAAGGTTGTTCATATGGAGTTTAACAAAGAAGGCAACGAAGTTTGGGTTTCATTGTGGGATAAAGCTGGTGAAGTTGTTGTTATTGACGACAAAACCCACAAAATCAAAAAGCGTATCACAGGTCTGAGAATGCCTACAGGCAAGTTTAATGTCTACAATACTACATACGACATTTACTAATCTGTAAGTAATCTGACATAATAGAGGGGCTGGGTTTACCTCAGCCCCTTTTTTTGTCATAAATATTTCTATTAAGGACTGGATTATGAAAACTCTCAGCGCACTATTAGTATTGGGTTTGTTAACATTTGTAGCAATGCCGGCTATGGCTATTCAAACTGCTCCAGCAGAATTCTTGGAGATGGAAAACCCGTACGACCCAGAAGATGTTGAAAAAAAGTTTCTAAAAAAAGCGGGAAAGATCTACAAAAGAAAATGTAAAAAATGTCATGGAACAGAAGGTGATGGTAAAGGTACTGCTGCTGCGGATATCCAAGATCCAAAACCTACAGCCTTTAATGTTTCTGGCTACATGGAAGGTAAAAAGGATGGACAGCTTTTCTGGATTATCAAAGATGGCAGTGCTAATACTGAAATGAAAAATTTCGGACCTGGTAGTGATGTTAATCTGTCAGAAGATGAAATTTGGAAAGTCATTACCTTCATGCGTAGTGCATTTACCAAATAGTTTGTTAGTTAAAAGTAGCATAAAAAAAGCCAGTTGGAGTTTTCCATCTGGCTTTTTTTTAACTTTGGTGGATTCAAAGCAAATTTATACAGCTCTCAAAGAGAAAACCATGGGAGGTTCGTAACCCTCCGAATCTCCAAGCTTTTAGAAATATGTTTACAAACCATACTTGACAATACGCTTCCATAAAGTCGTTCTCGACATGTTTAATCTTTTACAAGCTTGCACCTTATTCCCTTTTACCGCTTTTAGCACCTTCTCGATCATCTGCTTTTCAGAAACACCATCTGGTTTTTGATAGTAGCCAATGGTTTTTTTGTTGGGGTTTAAATCTGCTGTGGGTGGGCTGCTGTTTGTATAGGAGGATATGTTGGGCTGTGTCGAAGCTTGTTTAATAAATAATTCAGTTGGAAAATGTCGAGCTAAAATTGTGTTGTTAGTAGAATGTACCAAGGCATATTCCAAGGCGTTGCTTAGCTCTCTAACATTGCCGGGCCAGTTATGGGATTCCAAAAGATTTAATGCATCATCGGCAAGGTGTAGGTTTTCTCTGTTATAATGTTCTGCCATCTCTTCTAGAAGTGATTGAGCTAAAATTGAGATGTCTCCATCTCTATCCCTTAATGCAGGGGTCTTTAAAGGTAGAACATTTAATCGGTAGTAAAGATCTTCTCTAAATGATCTGTTTTTAACCATAGCTGCTAGATCACGGTTGGTGGCAGCAATAACTCGAACATCAATTTTTCGTGGTTTGTTTTCCCCAAGTCTCTCTACCTCTCTCTCTTGTAAAACCCTTAATAGTTTGACCTGAGTGGTTAAGGATATCTCGCCAATTTCATCCAGAAGGATGGTTCCGCCGTGGGCAGCTTCAAAGCGACCCATCCTACTTGTTTCGGCCCCGGTAAAGGCTCCTTTTACATAGCCAAAAAGTTCAGACTCTAATAAATTTTCTGGAAAAGAGGCGCAATGGACCCGAATATATGGCCCATCAACCCGGCTTGAATTATCGTGAAGTGCCTTTGCTGCAAGCTCTTTACCAGTTCCACTCTCTCCTTGGATGAGAACAGTAGCATCACTCATTGCTGCCCGAATAATATTGTTAAACATTTTGCGCATAACAGGGCTGTGGCCAACCATGCTACCAAGACGAAAACGCTCTTTTGTCTCTTGTTCTAGAAGTACCTCACGGGTGCAGTCTCTTAGAATAACTGAAAATATGGTTTTACCATCAATCTCTGGTAAACGGGTGGCCCACATTTTGACAAACATTTGCGTTTCACCAGGTCTATCAATAGTTATCTGGAGTGTGGACATTTTTTGATTTTTAGATGGAGTTAAAACACATTTTTTTGTTTTTGCACATTTTTTAGCGCACTCAATATCGCCAAAAAGAGTAGGGCAGAGGTTGCCTACTACCTCATCAAAACTCTGTTTAAGCATTTTACTGGCTGCTAGGTTAATAGCTACAACTCGTAAATTATTATCAAGAAATAGCACTCCCTCTTCAAGAGAATCAAAAAAATGGTGCAGAGCTTTCAATGTTTCCATAACTGTTACCCTGTAAAGTTAACTTAACAGTAAACATAACTGTAAAGTTAACATACAGTAAATATTTAAAGGTAGCAATATTTATAAAAAGGCAATAAATACAATCATTAATAAACGTGGCACATATGATGCTATATATTATAGTAAGTAAAAATTGAAAGTAAGTATTCTAAGTGAACATTACACGCAGATAAATTTAATAAATTACATATTAATAAAAAAATATCTTGAAGGAGA
>JADFYX010000242.1 GCA_015232795.1 Magnetococcales bacterium | reverse complement strand
AATTAAGGTCTATCGGAGGTTATGGTGGCTGATTCCGAACTTGATGAAGAGGAAGTTTCCCAAGAGGAAGTAGATCCGCCTGATGAAGAGTCGTATGACGATGAGTCGTCTGATGATGGTGGCGGACCTACCCCAGAGCAGAAGAAGAAAAAACAGCTAATAATGGTAGGTGCAATAGTTGGCGTTGTTATTGTGCTACTTGTTGTAGTAGGCATGTTTTTTTCTGGACCTGAGAAAACCCAAGCTCAAATAGAAGATGAGAAGGCAGAAAAAAGAAAGGGAGTTGTGGTGTTAACTGGTTATGGAGAGTTTCTCTATGAAAAAATTCCTGATTTAGCCAATATTCCCTATGCCGATGAAGTAGAACAGTTAGAGCAGACCAAAGATGTAACTGGTGCGGGTGAAAAGAAAATAACTATCGCAAAAAAATCTACCCTCCCCAGTGGTGAGGTCGTTTATACCGCTGGATCAAATAATATAGTAGGTAAAAAACATACTGAAGATGGCGTTGTTCTAATCGCTAACATGCAGGTACAAAAAGGTGATAACAACGAACAGGTCATACAGTCTAGAATCCACAATCAAAGTAGTAAATATTTAGCCAACGTGAATTTAGATATTCTCTTTTTAAATAGCCAAGGTAAAACTATGTTTAAACGGGCGATAAACCCCTTGGTTGTTTCTGGAGGACTATTTGGCGATAAAATCCAGACATTGGCCCCTGGAGCATCACGAATATTTATTGTTGATGCTACAGAAGTACCCCAAGGTTGGTCCCAAGAGGTTAATTACGCTGTAGTTGATTATAGCTTTGTCCAGTGAAAATTGCCCCACTGATACTTGCATCAACCTCTCCTTATCGTCGCCAGCTCTTGGAGAGGTTGGAACTGCCTTTTAGCGTTGAAAATCCAAACATAGATGAAAGCCAACTACCTGAAGAATCTCCAGAGGAGTTGGTGCTCCGTCTGGCAAGGCAAAAAGCCTATGTTATTGCAAAGCAAAATCCTGGTGCAGTAGTTATTGGCTCAGATCAGGTAGCGGTTATCGATGGAAAGATTACTGGCAAGCCCGGATGTCATGCTATAGCAGTGGAACAACTACGTTCTGCATCGGGAAAAGAGATTGTGTTTTTTACAGGATTGTGTTGTTATAAAGTAAGAGAAATGGATAGGTTAAATGACCATGTGCAGTTGGCAGTGGTTCCATTCAAGGTGGTATTTCGCAACTTAAGTGACGAGCAAATTCATCGTTATTTAAAACGTGACAAACCCTATAATTGCGCTGGAAGTTTTAAGTCAGAAGGTTTGGGGGTAGCACTTTTTGATCGTCTGATTGGAGATGATCCCAGTGCCTTAATGGGACTACCTTTGATAAAACTAACCACCATGTTGGAACAGGCAGGGGTTCCGGTGGTATAGAGTTGAGAGGTTATTTATTATGCAAATACCAAGGTTCTACCTCGGAATTTATTTACTGTTCCAGCTATTTGCTTCACCATCTCTCCTTGCTGATGATAACTCCTTAACAGTTAAGTTTACCGATCCTGACATAGTAATGGTCAAACCTGAAAAATGGCTTAAAAAACCAATAATGTACGGTAACTGGGCCAAGGGTGCTGATATAGCATTAACTCTGGACCAACATCTCTATCCAACTTTTCTACCTATGATTAAAAATTATGCCAAACAAAACAGTTTAGATATTGCTGTACGTGAAGGAACATGTGGCACATCAGAGGGGTTGATAAATAAAAAACAGGTTGATGTTGCCGGTTATTGCTGCCCACCATCTTTAACAGACCGCTTACCAGGACTTGAGTTTCATACTATTGGTATTGCCGCTTTAGCAATTTTGGTCAACCCGAACAACCCGGTAAATAACCTGTCGGCTAAACAGGTTCGAGATATTTTTAGTGGAAAAATAACCAACTGGAACCAGATAGAACCAGCTCCAGGTTACAAACGGCTAAATCTACCAATACGCCCTGTTGGTCGTCTTCATTGTAAAACACGCCCTGGTCATTGGCGTTCGATTTTGGATAATGAAGATGAATTTTCTCCATCTTTGGTTGAAGTTGGACAAATTTCCAACATGATTACTGTCGTGGCAGAATATAAGGGGGCTGTTGGTTATGAGGTGTTGTGGAATTTAACCCGCTTTCATGAGCATGGTAAACCAAAAACTGTTTCTATTGACAATGTTTCTCCCAACGACAGTGCTGCTATTGCCAAGGGGAAATATCCCTTCTATCGGGTTGATAATATCACCACCTGGAGAACCTCACATCTTGCTAAGTTAAAGGCAAAAAAATTAGTAAATTATATAATTGAAAAAAGCACTGATACCAATGATGTTTTTGCTTTGATTTCAGTCACCTCTTTACGGAAAAATGGCTGGAAATTCAAAGGAAATGAGTTGATTGGTGAACCCTGATGGGGTTTGGTTTCTCATATGTAAAAAAGATATTTTCTAACTTACGAGGAATATCTTTAACCCTAAAAGCGTTACTTTTAACTGTTAGCGTTGGAGTTGTTTTTTGGGGTTTTAATAACTATTTTCAGACAGAATATCAAAAAAAGGTTTTTAACGACTATCTGATAGTAGAGTTGCATAAACGGGCGCAGTCCGATTGGGGAACATTTGACAGTCATCTACGCATTCAAATGCAAGCCGCAAAGCTGTTGGTAGAGCGTAATGGATTTATAAAATACATTGAAAATTTAGAGGCGCAAAACTGGGTAGATGACAAAACAGATACACCTTCAACTACCTTAATAGTACAACCAAAATGGTTGCCAAAACGGTCAATTTTAAGAGGTCTTGTCCACTCCAGCTATTTTTTACTCCTTGATCCAAAAAATAGAATTCGAGAAATATTTCAAAACAGTTTAACAAAACTACCGGATACACTGCTACCAGGTCTCTACGATGATATGGTAGGTGTGAAGAGCCGTAATACAATTCTGGTAGATAATGGTAAGCCATTTCTTTTTGCTAAGGTTGCTCTATTAAATAAAGATAATGAGAGTAGGGCCACATTAATTTTGGTTACAGCTATTGATGATGATTTTCTCTTAAATTTGCAACTTGAAAACAAGTCAGAAGGTGTTTTGGTATTTCTAGATCAAGAGGGTACCCGTGTTGTAGCCAGTAGTCGTCCTGATTTAGTGGCATCAGGAGTTTTTGTTGAAACTCTAAAAACAAATTATTTAATCTTGGAAAAATCATTTTTTGATTATGGTTTTTTATCGGAATATTTTGTCCAATTTGCCACATTGATACCAATATCTCAAATTCAAACTTTAAATGAGGCAATATCCTATGCTGGTCGTACCCAAAGGGGGATCGCCCACATTGTTATGGTTATTCTCACAGTTATGATTGTGGTTTGGCTGGTGGGCCACATAAAAGATTTCACCAAAGAGATGCAGCTTTTCACCAGTGAATATTTGGGGATTGAGCCATCAAAAGCTCAAGGCGGTGATCAACTCCAGGTGATGAAAGATCAATTTCGTCTGTTATCAAATGAGATCATAGCTTCAAGAAAGCAAGAATCAATTCACAAAGAGGAACTCCTTGAAACAAACAAAGCTCTTTCACAGTCTTTAGTTATGGTTAAACGCACCCAGACACAATTGGTTGAAGCAGAAAAAATGGCTGCTTTAGGTGGTTTAGTAGCAGGTGTTGCTCATGAGATAAACACTCCACTTGGCATCGGTATAACCGCTGCCTCATTTCTACAACGCCGTTGTAAAGATTCTGCACGTCTACTTGCAGAAGAAAATCTTAAAAAATCTGAACTAGATAAATATTTTGTTGAAGCAACTGAATCCTCAGATATGATTCTTACCAACCTCACCCGTGCTGCTAAACTTATACGCAGTTTTAAACAGGTTGCAGTAGATCAAGCAAGTGAAGATAAACGAATTTTTAATCTTAAAAATTATATTGAACAGGTATTAATTAGTTTTAACCATCGTTTGCGCCACACTACTCATAAAGTTTCTGTCACCTGTCCCGATGATATAGAATGTCATTCATATCCAGGTGTAATGTCCCAGATCATCACCAACCTAATAGAAAACTCTCTTGTCCATGGCTATAAAGACAAAGAATCTGGTGAAATGTTGATCGATATTTCCAAGATAAATGGGCAATTGGTTTTTAGATATACGGACAATGGAAACGGAATAACAGAAGAAAACCGCAA
>JADFYX010000241.1 GCA_015232795.1 Magnetococcales bacterium | reverse complement strand
TTTCTATTTGAAAACGCCAAAAAAAATCCAATTATATAAACAACACAACTTGCACCAAAATAGATGTCATGGCATGTTCAGCAAATTAGGATCGATCCTAAATAACAAAAAGAGCAAAAAAGCACTCCCAAAAGTCCCCGTAGCTCAGCCGGATAGAGCAACAGATTCCTAATCTGTAGGCCGTGCGTTCAAATCGCGCCGGGGACACCAACTATATCAATGGCTTAGATTGGAAATGGTCTAGACCATTTTTGTTTTTACCTGTCCTGGTGTCCTCTTTAGTGTCCCTTTGTGAAAAGTAACCACTATGGTGCCCTTTTAATTTTTTCTTTGTCCTCCACAAAAAAAACCGCCTGAATTTCTCCGGCGGTCTTTGTCTTCTCTGTGTGGTTAAATCATATCTTCCAGATAACGACTATCGGCTCCGGCTCTGGATCGCCTGGAAGATATGGATAAACAATCGGCATCAACAAGAAAACCGCCAAAATTAAAATTCTCATTTCAATCTCCATCTTCGGCTCAAAATTGATCATTTTTCTAAATAATTTTGCGTATAATTATCAGTGCATTTTCTGGCTCTGGATCTGGTAATTTGGCGGCTCTTTTTGCGTCAGAGAGTGATTGATCAAGTTCCTGAATCACTCGAAAGACTGGCTGTGGCTCAACTGGTTTTCGCCTCTCCAGTTCGGAAACTCTTCTCGCCAGTGCATTCATTGAAGCCTCCGACTAAGATTCGGGCATGCATCACAATCCTGGCTAGACTCATCAGAGGAAGAGCAAGTACCCCACATTAACACTGGTTGGTAGGCATGATGATTATTTCCACGGCATGCTTCACGGGCTTGTGCTGCTTCTATGCTGTCTTCTGGTCCAAATAAGATTGTCGTACTATCTGGTCCTTGTTGTGGGTTTAAATGCTTCTCAAGTGCTGCAACCCTTCTATTTAGTGTACTCATGATCTTTTACCTCTTCTTGGTATTTGGCTTAATGCCTCTAATTCAGCAATACGATTTTCTATGTCAGATTCAGTTATCAACCGCCCCAACTCTCTAAGAACCATTACCATTTTATATGATAAATCTGCTGGTAGTTGTCCATTCGCTGTTAGTCGGTATAGCTTGCCCATTTCAGATCTAACAGTTGATAGGGTGTTTAGCTTTCGCCCTGCCTTCCAGGTGGGGGTGTCTTTACTACTATCTGTTTCCATTGGTTTAATTTCCTTTTTAACATGCCTGCAACGTATTAAATTGATATGTTGAGAACCACAAAGAAACTCTACTATGTGTAAAATAATTTTACATTATGTCTCTGCTAGATGGGGAGGATATTTTAAAAATGCTTGGGCCTGTTGGCTTGACCCCTCAAGATATTGGTAAGATTTTAAGTCGAACCAAAGAGCAATTGTTCCGTCCCAGTCGCCGTTGCGCTGCTTTGCAACTGTCAGATAAACCCCTGGCTTATCCCTCAACTCTTCAAGCTCTGGAACGCTCTCTCCCCTCCCTGCTTTTAGCTCTGCCTTTTTTAGTTTATCCTCATGCTTTCTATCTCTTGAAATAGCTATGATATTAAATGCGTTACTAGCAATTTCAGACGTACCTTTCACATCATCAGCCGTCATAGTTTGGAACCCGGCTTTGGTGTCTGCTTTTCTAGCATGAGCAACAAGATGGATATGGACGTTTTTATTAATGGCAAAATCTGTTAGAGCGTAAACGGTCGCCTCTTGTGCTTTGTAATCGTCCACGCCTACCCCTAACCTCATTAGTGAATCAATTACAAACGTAGTGACTCCAAACCGCCTACGGGCATACTCGAAAGCATCCAACAGTCTATCTACCTTGGATTTACCAACCAAAGAGAAGATAAACAATTTATCCTGGTAAAATTCGTGGATGAACCGCAAGTAATCTGGATGTGGCTTGTCTAAGCCTGAAATTTGTTTTGCCATTCTTTTTAGAGTTTGCTTTGGTGACATTTCAAGAGAAGCAATAACGATTTTTTCACCTTGAACCAATGCTGAAACGCACATTTGGCCTAAAACCTGACTTTTACCGCTACCTGTGCTACCAGTTATTAGAGATAACTCTCCAGCCCTAAATAGAACTTTGCCTCTTAGTTTTTTAAACGGAAGCTGAACGCCTGGTTCAATGTCGCCAGTAGGGTAAAAGGACTCGATAACATCGCCAACATATTGTGAAGCCTGTTTTAATTCTTCTGGAGAAGAAAAAACAGAATTTTCAAAGCAAATATCAATGTGTGATTTATCAAGGCCATCTACCCTACATTGATTAGCATCTTTTCGAGGTAGAGTTACTACCCGACAACGGTGCATTCCCAACCTATCAACCAAATCAATAACCGATTCTTTGCCGACACTATCTTGGTCAAAACAGAGATAAATTGTCTCGAATCTATCCAGGTTGGTAAACTCTGTTGTAATCCATTGATGCTTACCAGCTTTACCGCCCCCGAATGGCACTGAGAGTGCAGGATATCCATAATCCCATAGAGTCATGGCATCAAGCTCCCCCTCACAGATTGTGACGGCTCTGGCGGCTTCTGGTATTGCTTGCCATCCAAACAGACAAGGCTCGCAATCTGGTGATACCCATGTTTTCTTTTTCCCATTAACCCGGTCAACTGCTAGATATTTCAAAAAGATTAATTCGCCATCACGTTTGGATGGAAAAACAATGGTTCGATCTTGCTCTCCAACCTGATAGGCAGTGATAGCCTCCTCCGATATTTTACGTTCAGTTGTCAGGTAATCCCGAACAACTGATATAGGCTTTGAACATTTAGGTTTAGCAGGTCGAACATAGCTTTTCTTATGTCCTACAAAATCAGGTTCTTTAATCCCTAGCCAATTCTTGATCTCTTTGAGTGCTTCACCAATACCCAACCCACGACAAGCCATCCACAAGCTGATTAAGTCGCCACTCTCACCACTAGCAAAGTCAGACCACAAACCTGCCTTATTACCTGCCATGTGGACTTTAAGAGACTTGCCAGAACTGCCGCCAGTATCTCCAGCCTCCCATTCAGAACCAACTCGCTTACCGTCTGGTAAAAGCTTTTCAACAACTCGGTTAATATCACTGTTAAGCCTTGCCTTAATTTCTGAAATATCCATCAGACATCAACCCTATCTCGCCAATCTTCTACTGGCTCCATGTCGGTATTTTCTGACTCGCTCCAAGGTAGTGTGAAATGTGGTGGATCTTCTGGCCCAAAGAATGTAGCAGCTTGCATAATAAACCGGGTTCCAAGCTCACCTGCTGATTTTTTTAGGCTGGCATAACGAACAACCCCGTTATTGATCTCTTCATGGGTATAGCCTCCTCTTATCCTGGCATTCCAAGCTTTAAAGGCTGAACCTTTTGGATTGCTGCCCTCACGTTTAGGATATATAGCCCATACTTTTTCAAACTCTGGAGTATATTCACTCTTAACTGGTTGCCGGGTAGATTTTTGAGAAGATTTGCGCTCGGTTGATTCGTCAGAATCATCCAAGTGTTTTGAATCAGGTATCAGAGAATCAGGTATCAGAGAATCAGGGGGTGCAAGCAACTGCCTAGGTAAGGGCTTGCCTGGTGCTTGCCCGGTGCTAGTCTCGGATATATCTGGTGCTGGTGTGGTGCTCGCCCGTTCTTTAATGTGTGGAGACTGGTGCTTGTTGAAGCTGATAATCTGGATAAATTTATCAGTGCCGTTTGTGTACCTGACAAGGAACTCCCTCTCTTGTAATTCATCCAGATAACGGTTTACATCGCATTCCTTATCATATGGAAATAGCTGTCCAGATATGCGGCGTGGTCGATCCTCTAAGCGACCTTTTCTATCTGCCAAACACCACAGCCCAATAAACAACAATCTGCCAAGAGGCTCTATTTCAGGGAGGATTTCATTCTCGAAAAAACCCGGTTTAATGTTTCTTGCTCGCATTAGTTAATCCTCCATCGTTGTTGCACAGAGAAATAACAGTTCGGCCTTTTTTAAGTAGAATTTTGCTCTCTCTACAACCTCAGGCTTTGTATTCAGTTTGGGTTGAGAAAAGACCGGATTTGCGATATTATCAGAGCTATTCAATCGTCTAGGTTGATGTCTCAAGTTATGGGTAGCCCGGTTGCTGCCGGGCTGGTCATTTTCTTTCATGATCTTGCCCCTTTTCCCTGCACTAGAACATATCGAGCAACTCTATGTACCCCACCTGACTCGGT
>JADFYX010000240.1 GCA_015232795.1 Magnetococcales bacterium | reverse complement strand
AAGGTTGACGCAAATCGTGACTGACGGCAGCCAAAAAGCGGGATTTAGCCAAATTGGCCTGTTCTGCCACCTCTTTGGCTTCTCGCAGTGCAACTGTCTCGTTTTTCAAAAACTCTTGCTCCAGTCGCATCCGCTGCCGTTCCTCACGCAGGGCAACAGCACGATAATTGGCAATGGAGATAGCAGCCTGAGAACCCAACAACTGCACAAAACCCAACCGCTCCTGGGTAAAAGCCCCAATGCTGAGATTATTTTCTAGATAGATTACTCCGAAACCCCGGTTTTGATGGATTAAAGGGGCACAAAGGATCGATTTGGGACGTTGTGTCTGGATATATGGCATGTTGCCAAATCGACTGTCGGTGACTGCATCATCCAAAATCACAGATTCATTACTGCGGGATACATAACGCATGATCTGTGCTGGTACAATGGCAACTCCATTCTCCAGGGTATCCAAGGGTTGGCCACAAAGCACTCCTATCTCATCTGATCCACTATGGCCCGCGGTCTCTAAAAACAGCTCTCCTTCCTTCAGCAAAGCAAGAACAGCTCTTTCGGCACCAGCATTCTTGATAAGCAGACGGATCAAATTTTTCAGCAATGAAGCAAGATCAGTTTCACTGAACAGAATGGCAGACGCTTCAACCAAACTGTTGTAATCAAAAATAGCAGCAGTTTCTGCTCCAGTGGTAGTTGTCTGAGAAACTCTTTTTTTACTATCTTTTCTGTGGGTTTTCTCTAAAAGATACGTGGGATAATCCCTTTTCATCACCTCTACTTTGGCATGTGCGCCCCACTGCTCAAAAATATGCACTGCCTCCTTAAAGCTGCGCCCGGCTTGATGATCCCAACCACGTTGCTTGTAATAGTTTCCCGCCAACTCCAAGGTGATACCCCCTTCAAGTAAAAAACCGTTTTGAGTTACTAATGCAATGGCTTCCTCATACAAGTTTAGTGCTTCATCAAGGCGACCCAATACCCGACACCGTTCCGCCTCCACCAACAGATATTTATGGCGGTAGTTCATAGGCGCACTGTCCGCCCACTTTTTCATTTTTTTCTGGAGCCTTAAGACTCCTTTCAATAAACGTCGCCTCTCTTTGGCATCGGCAGTAGCCATGTTTGCCAAACGCAAAAGAGAAATAAGAAAAAAGCCAGCAGGAACCGAAGCAAAAATCACTCCTAGTTCCAGATAGATCTGCTCCAACTTTTCAGCTTTCGGCAATCCCTCCTTGTATCTACCAAATAAAAGCCGCAGCAACACATCGAAGAAAAGCAACAAAATCTTATCATCCATATTGCCTTCAGCAATTTTCTTTGCACTTTTAGAAGCACTAAAGTGTCGCCCTGCAAACAAAACCGGGTCACCCCTCTCCTCTCCCATCAAGTTAAGGGTAAATTGATGGATTATCGTCGAACTGACATGCCATTTATCCGCGGCCAGCTCTTTGTTTAAACGGTTAAAGAACTGTTTAATTTTTGGCAATCCGACATCTCCATACATTAAGCCAAATGAAGACATCGTTACGATAGTCATTTGGGTCTCAACATTTCTAGACTCCAAGGTTATTTTGATAATACTCGAAGGATCACTTAAAAAAGATTTGAGAGGGTTCTTAAGATGGGAGGTGAAATAGTTATGAATGTGTGTGGCATAGTGCAAGAACTTTTTATCATGTTCCCTAGTAACCAATTCCATACCAAGTTGACTCAATCGATATCCATCATCAATTTTTCCCAAAGGACCAGCCACCACACCACCGTAAAAAATAAAGGAAAGACCGGAAGATGGGGCTATCCCCCAATCGAGGGTGAGTTCAACCTGACGAAAAATTATCAAGGGGACCGCTTTCATGTCAATTCGAATACTTGCCAGAAAAAGAAAAGCATAGATATCCATGATCGCCTGCTTTTCAGGGTTGACCATGACAGGTAAGCTCTCCAAAGATTCAATGGAATATTTGGCCATGCGTAATCTTAAACGTATTAATCTCATCACTATCGTCATCGGGGAGGTGCTACTCGGTAATTTTTCTCCCAGTTCCAAGAGGGCCTGCCGGGCATTCTCTACCGCTTTGGATGATTCAACATTCACCGTGAAATAACGCATACGCAAAATCAAGAGTCGGCTGCGGTCCAAAGGTGTGTTCGCGTGTTGCAGGCCGATTTCAATGAGTTGTTTTACCTCTTCAAAATTTTTACGAAACAGGCTATTGCCCGTATAGCCGATGAGAGTTTCCATTTTAAGGAAATAATGTTGCTTCCAATCTATATTTTCAGACAAAGACATAGCGGTACTAAAATAGTGATGAGCCAATTCTAATGCCGCCGATTTAACCGCTTTTTTACCCGCTTGCAGGTTCAGTTCCGCCAACCCCAACCGCTCTTGCATACCCTCCATCAGATCCATTCCCAAATTCAAATGGCTGACGATATCGTATATCCGCTCAGGCAATATCTCCGCAGAAGTGTTATCCCGCAATAGTCGCCCTATGGTCAGATGAACTGTCTGTTGTTTCTCTGGATCAATAGAACCGTAAGCCGCTTGTTGCGTACGGTCATGGATAAAACGGTAGCTGAAATGACCAGACTCCATGTGCTGCGCAAGCTCGTATTCCTGCTCCAGTGGGATAATAATTTTTGACTCTAGAGCGGGCCATAAAATCCGAGCCACCTCTCGCTGGTTGGATTGGTGAAGGATGGATAAAGTTTCAAGATCAAACTTGGCACCTATACAGGCAGCTTGCTGTAAAACTATTTGGGTTTTTTGAGGTAGTTGTCCTATCAGTTCAGCCATCAGATTGACAACATTATCGGTGATGTTCTTGGATTGGATTGTCTGCAAATCCCAATTCCATCTTTTCTGGCGGAAATACAGCAACTCTTCACGAAAAAGTCTGTGTAAAAATTGTCTGAGAAAAAAAGGATTGCCATGGGTTTTTTTCTGGCAGATCAACGCCAGATCGTTTGATTTTTGTAATGTGGAATGTACAGTGTCCGCCACTAACTGTGCCATAGATTCAGTTGCTGGAGGAGAGAGAGTCAACAACTGTTGTGGTGTATGGCTAGCAGTTTGAATTTTGGCGATACTAGCTAGCAGAGGATGATCGTTGGCCACTTCGTTATCACGATAGGTTCCAATAATAAGACAATAGGATACCCCGTCACCTGTGAACAGATATTCTAGAAGGGACAAGGAAGAGAGATCAGCCCATTGCAGATCATCGAGAAATACCACTAGTGGATGTTTGGGGGAGGCAAAAACCTGTAATAAACTGCAAAAGAGAAAATGAAACCGGGTTATCGCCTCTCTTGGTTCCACTTCAGGCACTTCTGACAATGTCCCTAGCAACAGTTCTAACTCTGGAACTTCATCAGCGATGATTCGCCCACTATCACCCAAAGCATTGCGGATTTTTTGTCGCCACTCTTCTAACTGTTCATCTTTCTCCAACAACAGTCCACTCAATAAGCCCCGCAAAACCTGAGTAAAAGCGGTGTTGGGTTTATCAAGATGCAGTTGGTCATACTTACCTACTGACAACAAACCATGATGGATTGCAATCTTGCGACGCATCTCATTCACCAGAGCCGTTTTTCCCACCCCGGTATGACCTGCAATCAGAAATAATTTAGTTCCATCTGCTCCCACAGACTGCACGGCATCCTCTAAGGCTTGCATCTCCTTATCACGACCATAGAGTTTTTGTGGGATCTGAAAATAGTTGGAAAGATCATTTAGTGCCAGTGGAAAATGATCTGTTTTTCCATCATTCAAATGTTGTTGAGTTGTAATAAGATCAGATTGTAGCCCATATGCAGATTGGTAGCGTAATTCAGCATCTTTGGCCATACATTTTTCGATAATATCAGAGAGAATTTGCGGTACTTCGGGTAATCGAGCAGCAATGGTTTGAGGCATTCTGGCAATATGGCTGTGGACCAACTCTAACGGGTCTTGAGAAGAAAAAGGTGGCTGACCAGTCAAAAGATGATAAAAAGTGGCTCCCAAAGAGTAGAAATCAGCTCGATAATCGACGGATCGATTCATTCTACCAGTCTGTTCTGGGGCCATGTAAGCCAATGTTCCTGCCAAAAGGTTAGCTTTATGAGCCTCTGGGGCTTCTTGGCTTAAAGTGGTTGAAAGACCGAAGTCGATAATCTTGATTATTCCCGATTTAGGATTCCAAACAATGTTAGCCGGATTGATATCTTTGTGA
>JADFYX010000023.1 GCA_015232795.1 Magnetococcales bacterium | reverse complement strand
ATGAAGATCTTATTTAAGGGCTTCTAAAAGGTTGAGGTTGAAAAACTATGGCGTTTATAGACAAAAACAGAGCAACTGCTGGTTTTACATTAATTGAGCTTATGATTGTAATTTCAATATTGGGTATTTTAGCCGCCGTTGCCATGCCAGCTTATGATGATTATATAAAGAGAGCCAGGAGGGCTCAAGCATCACAGCTTTTATTGGAAATTGCCAATAGACAAGAGATGTATCTTCTGGATTCCAGGGCATACACTGACTCATTTACTACACTACAATTTACCTCATCTGATTGGGACTGTACTACGGTGGCTACTACTTGCAGCAACTCATATTACAATGTAACCGTGACGGTGGTTACTGCTTCTGCTGGTGTTCCTCCTGCTTATACAATTACTGCTACCCCGATAGCAAGCCAGGTGTCAGATGGAGTGTTAACCTATGATAGTCTTGGGGTGTCAACCCATGTGGTTGGAACTTGATGTAATATGGATGAGTTAAACTACAAGCCCTGTGATGGGTATATGAAAAAATTAAACCACAACAGAGGTGGAGAAGCTGGTTTTACCTTGATGGAGTTGATGGTTGTTCTTGCAATTGTAGCTATTTCAGCCAGCATTGCCATGCCGAATTTTCGTAATTTCATGTTAACCCAAGAGGTTAAAACTGCCACTGTTGATCTCCACTTGAGTATGTTATATGCAAGGAGTGAGGCGGTTAAACGCAATAGCAGTGTTACTCTTACCCCGGTCACTACGGGAGTGTGGAACGGTGGTTGGGATGTTAAATTTGGTACAATTATCCTAAGGACCATAGATGCCCACACAGGTCTTACTATAACTGGGGCAAATGTTACTTATGGTCGAGATGGTCGCTTAACTAGTGGAGTGGTTAATTTTAATATTAGTGTGGCAGGCAACAATTCCGTCACTATGCGCTGTATTACAGTTTCCCCAAGTGGGCTACCAAATGTGGTGGTGGATGGTGATGGGGACGAGAGTAATGGGTGTACCTGATGAAAAGTTTTTTTAAATCCTCTGATAAAAGGTCAAATCGTTGGTTAAACAGAAGGGCAAATCAGGGTGGGTTCTCCATGATGGAGGTGTTAATCACCATGCTGATTGTTTCGGTAGGCCTGTTGGGTGTATCCCGTCTTCTGGCCCGTGCTCATCTTGCAGAGATGGAGTCCTACCAACGGGTTCAAGCGTTGATTCTTTTAACTGATATTGTTGATAGGCTAAAGATAAACAGCGTTGCGGTATCATGTTTTGCTTTTACAACTGGCACAACAGCATCCACAACACCAGAAGTTGGTACTCCATATATAGGAGCTGTCGGTCCTGATTCAATGGCTTTACCAACAAGCTGTACTGCCAGTGTTGCTGCTTACAATACCCAAGCCATAGATACTATTAATGCTTTGGATAGTTTGCTTAAAGGGGCAGCAGAGAGTAGTGGTGGTGTTCAGGCCGGAGCAATGATTGGTGCTCGCGGTTGTATCAGTTATGACAGTAGCAGTGAGCTTCTTGATGGTTTGGGGGTTGCTATATCTGGTACGGGTGAATATACCGTTACGGTAGCTTGGCAGGGGTTGTCGGATACCTTTGCCCCAACCCTGAATTGTGGCAACGATCTTTATGGAGATGAGAAGCGACGCAGGGTTGTCTCCAATACTCTACGTCTAGCTAATCTTGATTAATGGTGAATTATACTCATAAGTTAACAAAGCAAAGCGAAGCCGGTGTCTCTTTAGTAGAGTTGATGATCTCTCTTACCATCAGTATGATTATCATTTTGGCAGTTATAACCATGCTGTCTGATGCATCGCGTTCTCATATGGAACTGAATAAATCTAGCCAAATGATTGAGAATGGTCGTTTTTCCATACAGCAACTCAGTACCGATCTGCGTTTAGCCGGATATTATGGGCATCTTTTTTATGGTGACCTTCCAGCTCTAACCGCACTTCCAGACCCATGTGTAACGACAAATGCTGCTACCCTATATGGGGCAATGGCTTTGCCTGTTCAGGGTTATAATGCTGCTATAGCGGCACAACCCACTTTTGGAGGCGGGAGTTGTGGTGGGGTTTTTCTTGGCAATAACAATTTAGCTGTGGGTTCTGATATTTTGGTGGTTCGTAGAGCCCTTACCGCAGTTGTAACTGGCGCACCAAGTCTCAATACTGTCTATCTACAGTCCAATGTTTCAACAGGAGAGATCCAATTTGGTGATGATAATGGTGACATACCCACAACAACTGCTGCCGACGGAGTTAACGCCATATTTGCATTAGATGGCACCACACCAGCAGATACCAGAGAATATTCGGTACGTATCTATTTTATTGCCCCTTGTAGTTCTGGATCGGATACCTCTGTTGCTGGGGGAGTTTGTCAAGCTGGTGATGATGATATACCTACTTTGAAAGTATTGGAGTTAAGCGGTGGTACAGCTACATCAATGACCATAACACCTCTGGCCCAGGGTGTTGAATATATGAAATTAACCTATGGCATTGATAACTCTCCAGCGACCCCAAACTCCACCACTGGCACAGTAGGTGATGGAGTGCCAGATCTTTTCACTGCCACCCCAACCATTGCCCAGTTGCCTCTTGTAGTCTCTGTTACTCTTGAAATGTTGGTTCGAACTCCACAACCAAGTGGTGGTTATGTAGATAGCAAAATCTACACCTTAAAAACAGGCACAACTACTGTGGATCTGGGACCATTTGGCGACGGTTATAAACGCCATGTATTTAGCACTGAGGTGAAACTTACAAACATGGCAGGACCAAGAGAGGTGCCGTGATGAACAGGGAAACCGGAGCTGTAACTCTACTGGTTAGTTTAATGATGTTGTTGATCATGACTATGTTGGTGCTCTCTGCCATAAATGTAAACACCATCAATTTTCGCATTGCGGGCAATATGCAAGCGCAAAAAATGGTGGAGTCAGCAGCCCAGCAAGGTCTGGAAGATGTTATGAGTCAGAGCAGCAGTTTTTCCAATTCTACCACTGCTGATCGAACAATTACAGTTGGAGACTACAGTGCTAATGTTCTTGCTTCTCAGTGTATTGGAAACCAGGTGATGAGTGGTTTTAGCGCGGTTTGGGGGTTATCTCCAGAGGAGAATGTCTGGGAGGTTGTCGCAGAGGTTTCTGATCCACTTACCGGGGCTAATATAACTATTCACCAAGGGGTAAAAATTCAGCAATTAGCCAACAGTTGCATTCCATAATTGGGAGAGAAAAAATGTTACCTTTATCCATAAGCAAAAACAGATGGAACACAATATTTTCTCTTTTTATCGGACTTTTATTTCTGCTATCTCCAGGAAAAGTAGAGGGGACTTTTGATCCTGTTAATGACGATACAGATCTGTTTTTAACCAACCCCAATATTACAGCAGATCGACCTAATGTTCTTATTATTCTGGATAATACTGCCAACTGGAACCAAGCTTTTGACAATGAAAAGAGTGCTTTGGTATCAGTTGTATCAAATCTTAATGATATTTATAATGTGGGGTTGATGCTGTTTCCTGAGACTGGTGGTGGAAATGTTGGTGATGATGGTGGTTATGTGCGCTTTGGTATAAGGCAGATGACATCAGCAAACAAGACGGTTCTTTCTGATGTGGTAAATGGGCTTGGTAAACTTGCTGATAAAGGCAATAATGCTTCTACAGCACTAGCAATGTATGAGGCATATCTCTACTACGCAGGTCTTGCCTCTTATGGTAGTTATGGCAAGGTTAAAACAGATTATGAAGGCAATACCGTTAATCCTGCCAATGTATTGGGCAATTATCCTTTAGGTCAATCACCCACCTCTAGCACTCTTTTTAACTCGCCCATTGCAAACGGTTGCCAGAAAAATTTTATCATCTACATAAGCAACGGGCCAGCCGAAGAGAACTCAAGCTTGCTCAGTGTATCACAAAATAAACTTGCTACCCTAACTGGCAGTTCTCCACCAAATACCATATCCATCACCCCAAGTCACCAACAGGGTAACTGGGCTGATGAGTGGGCTGAATATATGGCTAACTCGGATGTAAACTCTCCGGTGGAGCAAACCCAAAATGTCTATACCTATACTGTCGAGGTAGACCCCGGTACAACAGGTCATGGGCCGGATATGACAGCGCTTTTAAAGAGTATGGCCAATAAAGGACAAGGTAGATATTTTGCTGTTTCCAGTGGAAATAACGGTAATGCAATTATCAATGCCTTAAATCAAATTTTTCAGGAAGTTCAAGCTGTAAACAGTGTTTTTGCCGCAACTACACTACCTGTTAGCGTTAATGTTCGTGGCACCAATCTAAACCAGGTTTATGTGGGTATGTTTCGTCCTGATTCGCAAAAAAAACCCCGTTGGTATGGAAATTTAAAATGTTATCAATTGGGGTTGGATGCCAATACTGGTGAGTTATACTTAACCGATGCCAATAATATAAAAGCCGAGAATAGCACCACAGGTTTTGTCACCAATGATGCCTCAAGCTTTTGGACCTCAAATACCTCTTTTTGGAACTTCAGACCTGCAGAGGATAACGGCAGTGGTGGTGAGTCTGATCTGCCCGATGGTGATTTGGTGGAAAAAGGTGGGGTAGCGCAAAAACTAAGAACAACATATGCCACCGACCAAACCGCAAGAAAACTTTATACCTGCAACGGAGCTTGTGCCACTGGTGATTCCTTATCTACCTACCCATTTACTGCGGATAACAGTGATATAACTACAGATGATCTACGTCTGGATGTTCAGGAGGTCTCTTCATTAACCGGGTTGGTAACACAGCCTGTAACCACACTGACAGACATTAAGACAGTTACCTCTATATCCACAGCAGGAAGCTCTGTGGGTGTTAGCTCTTTACAAAACAGTGCAGTCACCCAATCAATAACTTCTCTGTCATCTTCGGTAAGTAAGATAATTACCAATTTAAGTAACCAAGCCACTCCCAAGACTATTTCTAGTATTACCAACCCTTCAAACAAGATCGCGGAAATCTCGGCAAGTGGTCATGGATATTCTGCCAATCAGATGGTTACAATTTCATCTTCTGATTCCGGTTGTCATAGTGATTTTATCGGAACATTTCCTGTTCTGTCAGTATCAGATGCCGACACATTCCGCTATACAATTGATGGTGGTAATAAGGGGTCGTGTGGGTCTGGCACAGCTACCACCACCAGCACAATTGTTACGGCTACTGTAGCCTCTCACGGTTTCAGTAGTGGTCAAAGCGTTGCCATTGCTGGGGTAACACCATCAAATTTTAATGGTACTTGGACTATTACAGTAAACAGTGCAGACAGTTTTAGATTTACCACATATTCGGCTTTTGGCTCGCCAACGGCTGGTGGGGGAGGTAGTTATGGCTCTGCTACCGGGCAAAGCACCACTGCTGTCGCCACCACATCGGCAACCCATGGTTATGCAATAGGCGATAGTGTCACCATTGCCGGGGCCACACCTTCTGGATATAACGGTGAGGTAACTGTAACCGCAGTGGATGGCCCTTATACATTTGCATACACACTAGATAGCACCTTAGCTGATGCCAGCGGAACCATCACTTCCACCCAAGGAGATATAACAGTAACTGCCACGACTGTTTCTGCTCATGGTTATAGCAGTGGCGATTCTGTAACTATCTCTGGGGCTACGCCTATTGATTATAACGGTACCTACAGTGTCAATGTGACTTCTGCCACCACTTTTACCTATGACACTCCAACGGTTCTTGCTCCTCAAAGTGGATCTGGAGTTACCGCTTCTAGTGGTGTTTCAACAACAGCTTCAGCAGTGGTTGCCGATCATGGTTTTGCCAGTGGTGATTGGGTGACAATCAGTGGAGCCACACCTAGTGATTATAATGGCTCTTTTGCCATAACAAAAGTAGACAGTGATACTTTTATCTATAACCTGTCAACCTCTCCTATTTCTGCTTCAGGCACAATCACCGCCCGTTTAACATCTTATACCGCATTTGCCAATTTGGCAGGTCACGGTTATGTAACTGGAGATAGTATTACTATTAGTGGGGCCACCCCAACAGACTATAATGGCATTTATACCATCACCAAGATAGACGATGACAATTTTAGCTATGGGCTTTTAAGTTCACCCCAAGAGGCTGCAAGTGGTTCTATACTTTCCGGTATTCCTTCCACAACCGCTTGGGCAACTGCTATATCCCATGGTTTTGCAACAGGTGCAAATGTGACCATCACAGGGGCTTCACCTTCAGCTTTTAATGGGTCGTACACCATAACTGTAACGGGAAACGATAGTTTTTATTATACCTTAGCGTCAGCACAAGGTAATGGATCTGGTACAATTTACGCTGAAGAGGTTGGTGCAGGAGTCTCCATTAGTGCAAGGGATGATCTTATTAACTGGGTGAGAGGAAGAGATAATTTTTCTGACGAAAACTCCAACAGCAGCAGTACAGATATCAGAGCATCGGTTCATAGCGATGTTTTGCACTCCAAACCTGCAATTGTAAACTACAATCGCTTTTCTGATGATCACGATATTATGGTTTTTTATGGTGCTAATGATGGTATTTTCAGGGGGGTAAAAGGTGGGTTTCAGAGCGCAACTGGTGAACCAGAACCCGGTGCTGAGGTGTGGGGATTTATTCCTTCAGAATTTTTTGGGCAGTTAAAACGGTTGCGTAATAACGATCCTATAATAAGTAGCTCCAGCAAAAAACCCTATTTTGCCGATGGAACTGTCAGTACATATATTCTTGATAACAATTCAGACGGTATAATAAAACCAACTAATGTCGATGGTGATTTGGTCTATCTATTTATCACCATGCGTCGAGGTGGTCGTCTGCTATATGCTTTGGATGTTACCAGCCCAGAAGATCCTAAATTTTTATGGAAACATGAAGGTGGCACAGGCACTTTTGCCGAGCTGGGTTACAGTTGGTCAGACCCTAATATTGTGACGGATTTTACCATTAATAGTGGCAATCCGGTGCTTATTATTGGTGCAGGATATGATCCTGAGGTTGAAGATCTTTCGCCAAGTACAATTACTGCTGTAGATTCCACTTCTGTTACAGCGGGGGGAGCAACTTATACCAGACAGATGGGCCGTGGTGTTTTTGCTCTCGATGCTGCAACGGGTGCAATTTTATGGCAAGCTGGACCTCCAGGTTCTGATCCAGGTACCCACGACCATTATCTCAGTGTTACAGGGTTGGATTATAGTGTTCCAGGAGCCATAACAGTTCTTAAAAATCAAGGTGGCAGTCACACAAACCGGGGCTATTTTGGCGATACAGGAGGTAACATCTGGCGCATTGATATGGGTTCTAGTGATGTTGATGACTGGACAGTGAATAAACTGGCTTCTATTTCTGATAGCGATAATATTCCTGGTGGACTGCGCAAATTTCTCTATCCACCGGATGTGGTCTATGGTGATGGTTATGATGCAGTTTTAATAGGCAGTGGTGACCGGGAGCATCCTCTTGATGTTGTGGTTGAAAACCGTATGTATATGTTTAAAGACTATGCCACGGGAACCACTCCGGGGGTGGATACTTTGGGTAATGCTCTCACTTGGCCATTAACAGAGGACAACCTCTTCAATGCCACCACCAACTGTATAGAATTTGCAGCATCTTGTAGTGAGGTCGAGGGAGACCAAGAGACCGCAGTGACTTTATTGAATAATCTGAAGGGTTGGTATATAGAGTTGGCAGCGGGTGAAAAGGTCGTTGGCAATGCTATTACCCTCAACAATGTTGTTTTTTTTAATACCCACCAGCCCCAATCTGTGGCAAGTAATGCAAGTTGTGTTAGTGATCTTGGGGTAGCGCGTGCCTATCAGGTATCATATCAAGATGCCTCCTCGGTTGATGATAAAAATATTGATGGTGATCGCACAGCAGAAGATCGCTCGCAAATTCACTCTGGTGGTGGTTTTCTTCCCCCGCCAACCCCGGTAATTGTTGATATTGATGGAAAGACTGTTATAGGTGTTGTCTCTGGTATTATGGTCTCTTCCCCTCCTGGAATTAACTTAGGAGCAAGGGTGCGCAGATTTTGGTTTAAAGAGATTGAATAGCCAAAGGATTCTATGGAAAATATACCTGACATTGATCTAGTTGATCTGGCGCAAAATGGGGATCGGCAGGCATTTTCCGATCTTTTGCAACGGCACTATCATAATATCTATAAGCTGGCCTATCGATGGTGTGGTAAACAGGATGATGCCCAAGATGTGGCACAAGAGGTCTGCGTTAAGCTTGTTGGGGCAATTTCCGGATATCGTGGTCAAGCAGCTTTTTCCAGTTGGCTTTATGGCATCACCCTAAATGCTGCCCGTGATTTTCTGCGTAAAAAAATCCGCCACGATAAACGTGAAGATACCGCATGGGATCTTGATCAATTCCAGGCTACAAGCGGTAACCCTGAGAACTCCCTTTTTGCTAGCCTTATCAGTCGCTGTATTGCTCTTCTACCAGACAATTTACGTATGGCGGTTATCCTAGTACACGGGGAGGGGTTAAACCATCTCCAGGCTTCTCAGGCCCAAGATTGCGCTGAAGGGACTATTTCCTGGCGACTGTCAGAGGCGCGAAAAAATCTGCATGTCTGTTTAGATAGAGGAGATAACCCATGAAAAAAACAGACATCAAAGATTCTGATATTCAAAATGCACTAAATAAAATCGAGATTCCAGTTTTTGACGAAACCGCTAAACAGCAGGCTATTGAGACTGCTTTATCAGCTTTTGATGCTCAAGTTGAAAAAAAATTCAAAGGATTATCCTTCATCCAACGTCCAATCTCTATAACAGCAAACATTTTTAAAAAAATAGGAGATTGGATTATGAATATCAGTTACCCACAGATGGCTACCGCAAGTGGATTGGTTATTGCGGTGTTGGTGGTGGCTCTTATGCCACAGATGCAAGAACAGGTTCCTGTCATGAAAGAGGAATCTCTGCAAGAAATGGCGGTCAGTAAAAAAACCGCTCCACAAGCAGTGGTTGCCCAGACAAAAAATCTTCAAGCTTCTTCCCAAGCTTACCCGGTAACGCCAGCGCAACCAAGTATGGTTATGTTAAGCCCAGTGCCACAAGTTGACTTTGATGTTGCTGAAGGTGGAGGAGGTGCTCCCGCAATTGCCAGAATGCCGGAAAAAATGGCACGTATTGCACAGTTCAAAGCCCAGAGCTACCAGCAAGCCCAAGTGTTGGGTGAATACCAAAAGCAAGAAGTTGCCCAATCCATACGAAGGGTGCAAGAGCAAGTAGAGCTAGAAAGCAGTGGTGAAGAGCGAGACCGTTTTTCTAAGGAAAAACAAAACCCGGTGCGTCTTACAGCACAACACCCTGTCTCAACTCTTTCGGTGGATGTTGATACAGCCTCATACAGTTTTGTGCGTCGCCAGATTAATGCTGGTCGTCTACCCCAACCCAATTCGGTACGGGTGGAGGAGATGATAAACTATTTTGCTTATGACTACCCAACACCAACAGTCGCAAGCCAACCTTTTAAACCCACAGTGGCCATTTATTCCACACCCTGGAACTCAAAAACCAAGCTGCTGCATATCGGCATAAAAGGTTATAGTGCAACAAAAAATATTAAAAAAAGCAATTTGGTATTTTTGCTTGATGTTTCAGGCTCTATGTCCAGCCATGATAAATTGCCACTCTTAAAAAACGCTTTTAAGCTGTTGGTAGACACTCTAAAACCAGACGATACAGTAGCTATAGCTGTCTATGCCGGAGCAGCAGGAACCGTTCTTGAGCCAACCCCTGTCAAGGAACGCGCAAAGATTATCGCAGCCTTGGATAGACTAAGTGCAGGTGGTTCTACTGCGGGTGGAGCAGGGATAGAGCTTGCTTATTCTTTGGCTCAAAGTAGTTTTGCTAAAGATGGTGTAAACCGGGTTATTCTAGCCACAGATGGAGATTTTAACGTTGGCATTACCGATAAAGATGCCTTGAAAGGGATGATTGAGCAAAAACGTAAAAGCGGAGTTTTTCTCTCAGTCTTGGGGTTTGGACAGGGTAACTATAACGATCGTCTTATGCAGGAGTTGGCGCAAAATGGTAATGGTATTGCAGCCTATATTGATAATTTAAACGAAGCCCGCAAGGTAATGGTGCAAGAGGCAACCGCAAATCTTTTTCCCATAGCCAAAGATGTGAAAATTCAGGTTGAATTTAACCCGGGCCGTATTGCTGAATACCGCCTTATAGGTTATGAAACCAGAGTTCTAAACCGGGAAGATTTTAAAAATGATAAAGTGGACGCTGGAGATATTGGTGCTGGTCATACAGTAACCGCAATTTATGAAATTTCTTTGGTGGGTGGCACAGGACAATTAATTGCACCGTTGCGTTATGGAAAGCCGGCAAAATCTAGTAATAATAGTGGAGAGTTTGCTTTTCTTAAAATGCGTTACAAATTACCCCAAGAGACTAAAAGCCAACTGATGACCAGAGCCATAGATAATGATGATATAGTGGAAAAAATAGAGCAGCTATCAGATGATATACGCTTTGGATCTGCGGTTGCTGCCTTTGGACAAAATTTACGCGGTGGACGTTACACAGGTGATTTTTCCAACCAAGACATTATCACTCTGGCTAACAGCGGCAAAGGGGCCGATCCATACGGTTATCGCAGTGAATTTGTAAGTTTGGTAAGGTTGGCTGACTCTTTGAAATAATAAATGATATAAAAAGATCAGATAACAGAGTAGTGGATATCATCCTAGAAACGTCAGGTGCGAAGTTCCATCTGCCGTTTTTAGGATGATTGCTGTAATAGAAAGTGTTTTTTGAAAACAGAGTTTTTGAAGCCTGCTTTAGCTAAAATCAATGCACAATATTATCCAAGACACCGGGAAAAAGATTGTTGGCATCTTCAACTGTGAGCAAGCCAGAATCAACTGCATCTTGTACCCCTTTTTGTAGGGCAGTAGGATCAAGGGTTTTGTTGTTCATCAGTCCATTAGAAACTTTTGCCAGAAGTTGATCTCGCCTTTCTGGTTGCGATACTGCACCTAATATAGATTGGTATACATTTTTAGCGTTGAAAGAAATTTCCATTATATACTCCTGTTACTCTTTGTAAACTTTAAGCTAAATTGTGTTGTTGCAAAGCTTCAAACTGCTTTACATCTTGTAGTTTTTTTGTAAAATCCCAGGCTTTGCCGTCCAACACTTTTTTTTCAACTTCATCAATCATCTTCTGCATAACTTCAACCAACGACTCAAAACTATATGTGTCTCCAGTTAGATGAGCAACTGTTTTGCGGTAGAGGTGGCTAATATGCTGGCGGTGGATATTTACACACAGTTCGTACCAATCGCCCTCGACCGCATCGGCAAATCTAGTTGCAATTTCACGCAGACAACGTAGGCTGGTATCAGAAAAAATATAGATCTGAAATTGTGCCATTTTGGCATCTTCTAAAGAGAGTTCTGGGTGACGATGTTTAAGAAGCAGATCTACCTCTTCATCAGTTAAACCCTCTCTTAAAAATGGTTGGGTAATAGAACAGTTTTCTATTAGAGCCAAAGTCTCTTTACGCAGGGCAATTTTTTGTTCTGCAAAAGTTGTTGCTTCACATATGTGGTTAACTATCTCTTCATACTCTTTTTCCCAAGCTTCCATCCATGCAGCACTGTTTTTTAGCTGATCTGCTACGATATCCGTACCATCATTTTTAGAGCTTAACAGTATAGATTGCACATGTTTTTTTGCTATGGATTTTAACTCTTGAGCTGTAAAAATATTTTGTCCTATTTGTATTGAACTTCCCATCTTTTATCCTTTGGTTTAACCTTGCTACGGCAGTTGTTAGTCTGCTTTTTTTTAGGTTTAACAAATAATTTCAACTACTGTAACATCATCCTCTTGTCCTACCTCTCCACGGTATTCGTCCAACACTTTCTTAAGCTGTTCTAAAGGAGCATTTTCTTGTATGTTTTTGATGATAGTTGCAATAACACGGTTGTTTCCAAACATTTCACCAGCAGAATTTTTTTGTTCAGCTATGCCATCTGAGTAAGCAATTATCCTATCATCTTTTTCGATTGCAACGGAGTTTACAATCATATTAAAAGAAGACTCTCTTCTTGTGCCCAGTGCCATGTTTTTGGACGGAATTTTTTTAAAAAGTTTGCCGCCACGAAAAATCAAAACATCTAACATCGCACCACCCCAGACTTCCAAATGTTTTCGTGTCGCGTCAATGGCTATCCAGCTTCCAGCAAGGAACAAATTAGCCGGAAGTTTTGTGTAAAGATCCTTGTTTATCTCATTGAGAATGCTGCCAGGGGAGAAACCTTTGGCAGTCATTGAGTAAAAAATGTTTGCAACAGTTGGCCCTATAATAGCGGCAGGTAATCCATGGCCTGTAACATCACCAAGCAGAACATGGTGTGCTCCATCCGGGCGACGTGCTGAAAGCAATATATCACCAGTAGTTTTTTCTACTGGCTCTATAAGATAGTTTAATCCTTCTGGATCAAATGATTTTGATTTACGCAAAAAGCTGATTATGTCCTCAATAAATTCCCGCTCTTTGCTTAGTTGTTTGTTTTGTTTCTGAATTTTTTTTTTTTTTTTTTGGGCCTCTATTTGTAGATGTATTCTTTGAAGTAAAACAGGCCATAAAATGGGTTTTGTTACATACTCCACGGCACCAGCATCAAATGCTTTTTTTACCGACTTATCATCTTCTAAAGCTGTGATCATAATAATTGGAACTTGGCTTACTGTCGCCAGACTTTGAATTTTTTGGGTTGCCTCAAAGCCATCCATTCCAGGCATGTTGGCATCCATTAAAATTAAATCTGGAGTGTGTTTCAAATATGCAGCAATAGCCTCTTGACCACCCTCTGTTTCTATTACCTCATACCCTTTTTTGTGTAATGTCTGGCAAACAAGCCCTAAAAGAACTTCATCATCGTCACATACAAGAATTGTGGCATCTGTTGTTTGTGTTTGCGTCATGATGAAAACCCTTTTAAAATATCCTTAAGCTCATATATAACTTTTTCACCTTCGGCAAAGGTTTCCTCAGCAAGTTTACCATCTCCTGGATATTTTTCGGAATAACATAAATTTTCAAAATTTCGACATAATGTGGCAAGCTTTTTTGCTCCAAGAGTAGCCGAAGAGCCTTTTATTTTGTGGGCATCTTTTGCAGCCTGTTCTGGATCATTTCTGGCGATGGAATTTTTTAGATCATCTAATCGTCCCGGAAGTTTATCTAAAAACTTTACCAGGGTTGGTTCAATATCCCCACCAATATCATTCTGTAAAGTTTCTAACGTTTCCATATCTATAGATTTTGTTTCATAAGATCTAGAGTCTGAAATTTTGCTCTTATTGATAAAATCATCATTAGGAGGTGTGGGTTGGTTAGCAGTGGTCATATCAAATTTTAGTACGTCTTTTTGAAAACTTCTTAAGGTTGCAATAAGACGTGCTTTACGAATTGGTTTTGTTAAATGTAAATCACAACCAGCAGCCATTATAAGGTCTGCCTCTTTATTTAAAGCGTGGGCTGTTAAGGCAATAATAGGGGTAGGATCACAATCTTGTTCCATCTCCCATTGGCGAATTTTTCTTGTTGCAGTGTAACCATCCATAACTGGCATTTGAATATCCATAAGAACAATATCAAATTTACCTTTTATGAACTTTTCTACTCCTATGGCCCCATTTTCGGCGACCTCTATTTGACAATTTGAATTTTGTAAAAATCCTTGAATAACATATTGATTCTCTTCAGTATCTTCAACGAGAAGGATTTTTAAATGTTGAAGATCTATATTAGAAATTTTGCCAGAATACATATTGGTTTTGTCTGTTGCAACCGCTTTAATTTCATTTTTATCTAGCCAGACAAATGGAATAGCAAAAGAGAATTTACTTCCCTTATCAATTTCACTTTCAAACCATATTTTACCACTCATTAAATCTACCAAACGGCAACATATAGTAAGCCCCAGTCCAGTACCCCCATAGTGACGAGTTGTTGAGGTGTCGGCCTGAGTAAAAGGTTGAAAAATCTCCAACTGTTTCTCTTGGGGGATACCAGATCCGGTATCTAATACATAAAATTCAATCTCTCTGTCTGCATTAACAGCAATTGAGACCTCTACATAGCCTTTTTGGGTAAATTTAAGAGCATTGCTAATTAGGTTTAAAAGTATCTGTTGGAGCCTTGTAGGATCACCATTTACCCACTGGGGAACATCATCTGCAATTTTGTGTTGCAGTTGTATGCTTTTATCTAAGAAGGTAAATTTAAACAGATCTAAAGTTTTTTTGAATACAAGGATAAGATCAAAATTGGTAGCCTCAAGAGCCAACTGATTTGCCTCAATTTTTGAAAGATCTAAAATATCGTTGATAAGGGTGAGCAGTGTCTCTCCTGAGTTGTTGAGGTTGGTAACACACCACTCTTGTGTGTTTGTGAGTGTTGTCTCCTCTAATATCTCACTCATACCTAATATTGCATTCAATGGGGTGCGTAGTTCATGGCTCATATGCGAGAGAAAATCACTTTTAGCTCTATTGCCGGCTTCTGCAGCATTACGCCCATCTTCAGCCTCTTTTTTGGCTTGTTCTAGCTCTTCGGTTCTAGCTTTTACTAATTTTTCCAGATGGTCTTGATGCTGTTTTAGGCTTAAACAGCTCTTAACCCGATGTCTGATAATTTCTGCATGAAAAGGTTTGGTGATGTAGTCAGTACCACCTACCAAAAATCCTTCAGTCTCATCGGCAACTTCATTTTTAGCTGTGACAAAAATTACAGGTATCTCGGTAGTTAACTCAGAAGATTTTAAACGGCGACAAACTTCATAGCCGTTTATCTCTGGCATCATAATATCTAATAAAATAATATCTGGTTGATTATTGGAGTTGGCTATTTCTAAGGCTTTTCTACCATTGAGAGCAGCAAACAGACTGAAATCAGGCAATATATTTTTTAGCAAATCGATGTTGCTGCGTTGATCATCAACAATTAATATAGATGCTTTTGAGTCAGGAATTTTTAAAGATAGATCGCTGGTTAAATCTATGCTTAGGGGCTGGGCGATTTTTTGTAAGACTTCAAAAGCCTCGACAAAATGGTAATCAAATAGCTGTTTTTCCAGTTCACCAAACAGAATCATGGCTGGGGTTGGCTCAACCATTTGTTTAAATTTTTTAAGTGCCGTCAAATAATTAAGGCTATTGTTTGTTATATGTGAGGCCAGATCTACTATTATCGGTTTAATAAGTTGCCGATCAAGTTGAGAATCCAAATTTTCAAGAAAAGGTAAACTCTCAACCCCTCCAACAGTAACATTTTTCACCCCACCTAAATTAATAATAATGGCTTCTAGATGGTTGGTAAATGATGCCATGGCGGTTTTTTGATCTTCTTGTGAACCTTTAGAAATTGCCTCTTGAAATCTGACAGTAGCATTGCATAAGGATATAGCACCGATATAACCTGCAATGCCTTTTAAAGTGTGCAGATCTTTTGAGATAGTTGATAGCTTATTATTTATAAATGCCTCTCTTGTTTTAGCAGTTGTATCTTTGTGTTCATTGAGAAAACAGGAGAGAAGTCTAATATAT
>JADFYX010000239.1 GCA_015232795.1 Magnetococcales bacterium | reverse complement strand
CAAATTATTATCACTAACCGCTTTTTCCAACTCTATTATCGCCTCTTGTTTAATATTTGCAGCCACAACATGCATTACGGGATCATTAGGAATAAAAAAATCCATAAATTTATGGATCTGGCCAGTCTCTGGATGTCGCCAATCTTTATAGGCAATTTTATAATCCCGGTTTTGTACTAAGGGAGATCCCGGATAAGCTCGCAGTTGGGTCACCATACCCACATCACACCCTTTGTCCATATAGTCAATTGCAGCATCCATTGATTCTACCAACTCATCACAACTGCTTTCAGGAATTCCGATAATGATATAGATTTGTGGAACCATTTTTCTTGCAATCATGGCGTTAACAACATCATGGCAAGCTTGGGAAGTGACTCTTTTGTTTATTGAAGGGGCAAATAGCAGATTATCGGAAAATGTCTCAATCCCTAAACCAACATTACGAAAGCCTGCTCTACTTATTAAATCCAACAGTTCGCTGTTAATTTTATGTTTGTTATCATCTTCATTAACCCGAATTAAAAAGTCGGCAATTCTCGCCTGAAAAATAAAACGCAGATCAGAGGAAATTCGCCCAATATTTTTGGCATCTATAATCATGAGACAAAGAGATTTAAACCGCTCTAAACCCAACCTGTTTCCCACGGCAAAATCATCATCGGTAAAAAGAAATGCTTTAGCCCCAAATGTATCTATGTGATAGATAATAAGATCGAAAACCTCTTGGGCTGAGAGCATCAAGATGGGAGATTTTTGGCCTAAAGAGATGGGGAAAAAATTTTGTGAAGAGCAAAAGCCACAACGCCTGGGGCAGTGACTAGAGGTATATAAACGTACTGTCTCATAGGTATATCGCCTCTCGCCAGATACAAACAGATCTGCTCTTTGGGCACGAACTAAATCCCAATATTTAATATGGGGAATATCCATTTTTTTAACTTGGTGATAGTTGAGTTGGCGAAATTCATCTTCATCCAACTGTAGTGCTGCCCGGTAGACAGGCTCTCCATCACCGTTAAGAAACGCTACACCATCAAGATCACCAAACAGACTGGGAACATCTAAAGTGTGACACGAGTCTGCATCATTTATATGGAGAGCCATGCGACTTGCTATGTCATACATAACTTTTTCTGCAAAACCCAACCCTATAAGGTCTACCCCAATCTGCAACCACTGCTGGTGGTTCATGGTGGCCTCCTGACCACCAGCCATCATCAATACATTGTGTCCACATTTTTTAGCAGCAGATTTGTATAACCAGAGGAGCTCAAGATCACCAAGAATTTGAAAGTGTGTTACCTGTATACCAATGATGTGATAAACACCATTTGCAACATCAAGTAGTGAACTATCTGTATCCTCTATTGCAAAATCTACCACATCACAAGATATACCACGCTGAGCTAAATAAAAGCGCAGACGGTGTAGGCCAATTGGCGGGGTTATGTTCACCCCTTTTTCGCTCATTGATGTTAAAAGCAGTATGCGAATATTTTTATTCATTAACAAAACTTTTTTAAAGAGTTGGGAGATATGCTATGTAAAAAATAGAACTGTATTTCACCACTGGCTAAAATATTGATTTAAATAGTATCATATTGTTGAAACCTTTGCCGAGCAACCAACCCCATAGAAGCAGCTTCATTTTCACTGATACCAAACATTTTAGCTATCTTTCTGGTTTTGGCTCGGGAAGCAAAATTTATATCCGACCATATTTTCCAGCGTACCTCAAAAAGATCCCTCTCTTTTAGTTCATCTGTTTCAAAAAATACACTATCCCCCCTAATTTTTTCTCTTATTTCCTGGCGGCTTGCCAACCCTTGCTCCAATACTTCAGACTCTAATTGTGAACCTCCCATGGGAGTGGCGATAGAAAAAAGAGTATAGTCAAAATCTATATCATGGGCCATTGCTACAGTTTGCGCCATCTCCTCTTTGCTCTCTCCTGGCATACCAACTAAAAATGCAGCAATAGATTCAAGCCCGGTTTGTTTAACCGCACGGGCCACCTCCCACCCTTGGCTAACGGTGTTGGGTTTTTTCAACAGTTTGTTTAACACCCTTGGACTTGCCGACTCAAAAGGAATTTTAACCCGATACATACCGCTTTTTTCCAACCTTTTTAAAAGCTCAAGGTCTAAGTATCCCAAAGGTAGTCCACAGGTTGCAAACCAGTTAAATTTTAGCCCCCTTCTCTCTATTTCAGTACAAAATTGCAACAAAAATTCTCTATTACGACCAAATAGCTCATCTAAAAAATGTATCTCTTTAGCTCCTGCGGCTATTCCATTTTCAATTTCGCTAAATATAACATCCAACCGTTTTTGCCTAAAGCTATAGTTACGAAGATATATAACCGAACAGAATCTGCACTTATAGTGACAACCCCTTGAAGTTTGGGTGTAGGTTAATGGTTGACCATCTCTTGGGTAACGAAAGTTGCCTCGTTCCAGCCTATGTAGATAGTTGCGCCGTGGAAAGATTAATTCATCAACGGCCTCCATACGACTGAGATCAAAACTAGGTATTTTATCAGAAATAAAATGAGTATCACCGCTAGCATAAAACAGCCCTGGTATAGCTTTAACATTACCACCTATGGCAATGGTATTGAGGAGAGCAACAAGAGTATCCTCAACCTCACCCCGTAAACCATATTCAAAAGAAACACCACTGTTGAGTTCCATACCAGGATATAGTGTGGCCTGCACACCAGTGTTTATACGAATACAACTCGGTGCAGCACGCTGGACGGTATCAAAACTGGTTGGATCAATAGCTTTCATATCATATCGCCCCAACCATTGGGGAATAAAGACCGCTACATCTGGTTGTATAGCCTTAATATTGGCTTCAAGAGCAGCATCCGTTGGTTGCGGCAACAGGTTTAAATCAATGCCTGTAACTGCATGCCCAGACAACTTTAAAGCAGTAGCTACACTGGCTGGTTCTACCGGAAATATTGTCCAACGTGAAGGTGTGTTATTGATGCTATTATAAACTTTTGGGACAATAACCACCACTTCCATAGATATTTCCTTAAATTCAAAAGAATGGCCCAGATGTTAGCGACAAACAGCAATATATTGGGTTAGATGGCTATATAGGCAACTATTTGAAAACGAGTCTAACACAAATAAAATAATCGATATAGCAGACATAAGCTAAATTTTTAAATTAATCCGCTGCTTATCAGCATAATATTTTAGAAATTTCCATAGGATGATGAAGATACTATTAGTTTGGTTTATTTTTTTGTTTCTTATCCATAATCATTGTGATTGGCATTTTTATTGCATCTCAAAGAGATGTTAATGATAGAGTTTTGCATTACATTATCTAGTTGATATATTACACTATTTTTAAGTTTAATAGACTATTTAACTAAACATTCTATTGTACATTTTTGTGGGTATAGGAAAATTTTACCTGTTTTAACTTTTTTAGATAATTTAGCCAAAAAGATTTGATCTCCCAGGAACTAAAATGGCCCTACCAAAAAGAAAAGATTCAGTTAAAATAAAATCAACCATTAAGGCTAGAATGACAACTGATTATACAAACCAAAAAACATACCATCTTGATAGCAAAATTATAATAAATAAAGCCCTCTATCACCATCAAAAGAATGAACTTGATATAGCAGCCCAACTATATGACCAAGCTCTTTGTGGTGACCAAAAAAATGTTAAACTGCTATATTTGAGAGGTTTGCTCTGTATAGATTTAAAAGAGTACCAAAAAGGGGTAGATCTATTAAGTTTTGCTGTCAGCCAAAGCCCTAATGATCCACTTTTGCTCAATGGTTTGGCTGATGCCCATAGGGCTAACAAAAATTTTACCCTTGCACTTTCTTGTTATAATAAATCTTTAAATTTAAATCCTAACTCTATAGAAACTTTGTACAAAAAGGGAAGTTTACTCTTTGAGCAAAAAGATGAAGAAAATGCTATAACCGCCTTAAACGAGGTGGTTAAACTTGAGCCTACTTTTTTTCAAGCTTATGACAAACTTGCTCAAATTCACGCAAACCGCAAAGAAAAAGTTATTGAAAAATATTATTTAAAACTGTTTCAATACTATCTACCAGAAACTGTAAAAGATAATTTTATAAATTCCTGCGATCTTTATTTCCTTAATGCAAAATTGCCTCTTCATCCATGGGTTTTATGGTGTGGCAGTGAAGAACGCCACAGTCCAACCCCTTTTTAGCCAACAT
>JADFYX010000238.1 GCA_015232795.1 Magnetococcales bacterium | reverse complement strand
ATCTGCAGTTACAATCCGGGTGGCTCAAGGTGAGCGGGATATGTTCTCTGATTGTAAAATGCTCGGTCAGTTTGATCTCGTTGGCATTGCTCCTGCTCCCCGTGGTGTACCACAGATCGAAGTAACCTTCGACATTGATGCAAATGGCTTGGTGCATGTTTCAGCTAAGGATAAGGGAACAGGCCAAGAGCAGTCTATCCAAATCAAAGCTTCCGGTGGCCTATCTGATGAAGAAGTTGAAAAGATGGTGAATGAAGCCGAAGCTCATGCCGAAGAAGATGCAAAAAAACGTAAACTTATTGATGCCCGTAACCAAGCTGACTCTCTGATTTACTCAACAGAGAAATCCATCAAAGATAATGCAGACAAAATTAATGATGAGTTGAAATCTCAGGTTGAGGCTGCCGTTGCTGAAGTTAAAAAAGCCCTTGATGGTGAAGATGCTGAAGCAATTGAAGGCAAAACCCAAGCGTTAATGGAGATCTCCATGAAGCTTGGTGAAGCAATTTATAAGGATGCAGGGGCTGATGCCGGTGGACCAGGTGGACCTGGTGCTGAGGCTTCAGGTGCAGATCCAAGTGCTGGTGCCAGTGCAAGTGCAGGGGCCGAAGATGTGGTCGATGCTGAGTTTGAGGAAGTTAAAGACAACGAAAAGAAGTAAATATTCATGCCGAAAGATTATTATGAAACCCTTGGAGTCCCAAGAGATGTGGATGAAAATGGGCTGAAGTCGGCTTTTCGTAAGCTGGCCATGAAACATCACCCAGACCGTAACCAAGGTGATAAAGAAGCTGAAGCCCGCTTTAAAGAGCTTGGCAATGCCTATGAGGTGTTGAAAGATCCCAAAAAGCGGGCTGTTTATGATCAATATGGTCATGCTGGTCTAGGCCAAGGTGGGGGCGGCGGTCCCGGCTTTGGTGGTGGGCCTGGTGGTGGTTTCGGAGATATTTTCGAGGAGTTTTTTGGCGATATCTTTGGTGGTGGCGGAGGCCGTGGTGGTGGTCGTGCTGCAAATAATCGGGGTGAAGATTTCCGCTATGATTTAACCGTTAGCCTAGAGACCGTTATGAACGGTGCTGAGGAGCGGTTGCGGATTCCCACCATTGTTGCATGTGAGGGCTGTAAAGGCAGTGGCTCTAAGTCTGGTGCTGGGCCGGAGACCTGTTCCACCTGTGGTGGTGTTGGTCAGGTTCGTACCCAGCAGGGGTTCTTCTCTATCGCCAGACCGTGTTCAGCCTGTTCTGGACGTGGTAAAATTATTCGCAATCCTTGTCCCACTTGTCGTGGTCAGGGTAGGCAGCGGTCTGAAAAAACCCTCACTGTTAAAATTCCACCTGGAGTAGATACCGGAACCCGCATTCGTCTAACTGGCGAAGGCGGGGCAGGGATGAACGGTGGCCCTTCTGGTGATCTGTTTATTATGATCGAAGTGGCCAAGCATGCCATGTTCGAACGCTACGGTGCAGATATACTCTGTCATGTCCCTGTTACTTTCGTACAAGCTGCTCTGGGTGGTAAGTTAGAGGTTCCTACCTTAAAAGGTCGAGCCAGATTAACCCTTCCTGCTGGAACTCAAACAGGTCGTCGTCTTGCTCTTAGGGGTAAAGGTCTGCCCCATCTTAATCGTCCAGGTGTTGTTGGTGACCTTGTTGTTGAGGTACGCATTGAGACTCCCGTTAATTTAAACAAACGGCAAAAAGAGCTTTTAGAAGAGTTTGCTAGTTGTTCTAAAGATGATTGTCAGCCAGAATCAAATTCATTTTTGGGTAAAGTAAAAGATTTCTTGGATAAGATGTCCAGTTGATAATTGTGGGATACAGTCCAGTTAGAGAGGTTTTATCGTGTCACAAACAGCTATAGGAATTGTGGGTGCTGGTGGTCGTATGGGTCGCATGTTGGTCCAAGCGGTTGATAATCATCCAGATGCTATATTACAAGCAGCCAGTGAACGTTATGGATCGGATCTTATAGGTCAGGATGTCGGTACTTTGGCTGGTATTGGTAGCAATGGTGTGCTGTTGGTGGACTCTCCCCAAACTGTTTTTACTGCTGATAGGGTGGTAATAGATTTTACCGTACCTTCTGCCACTTTAGAACATGTCAAGTTGGCTCAAGAAAACAATTCTCCCATGGTTATTGGCACCACCGGTATAGATGCCGATGGTGTGGCACAACTGGCAAAGGCAGCAAAATCAATCCCCATAGTGTTTGCTCCCAATTTTAGCGTGGGGGTAAATTTAATGTTTAAAATTGCTGCTGAAGTTGCTAAGGCACTAGATGGTAGTGCTGACTTTGAGATAATTGAAGCCCATCATAAAAAAAAGGTAGATGCACCATCTGGAACAGCCCTTGGGTTGGGTGAAGCCATAGCTGCTGCGGTTGGGCGTAATTTAGCCGAAGTCGGGGTTTTTGCTCGAGAAGGCCACACTGGTGTAAGGGATGATAAAGCTATCGGTTTTTCTACCATTCGTGGTGGTGATATAGTTGGCGATCATACCGCAATGTTTATTGGTGAGGATGAAAGTCTTGAAATTACCCATCGGGCAAAAAGCCGTATGATTTTTGCCAATGGTGCAGTGCGAGCTGCATTGTGGGTTGCAGATAAAGAGCCGGGGATGTACGATATGGGTGATATTTTAGGCCTTAAATAGAGGAATGCAATCCATGGAAAAAATAGCAGTTGCCGATATAAAAGTAGGTCAGAGCGTAACCCTAGAGTTTGGTAATAAAGAGCCTATTCTTACCAAGCTGGAAGATCCCTGTAAATTCAAGATGGAAGATTGGTACGAAGATGAAGAGCGAGCGGTGTATATTTTAGATGAAGTGATAGAGGAAGATCAGCCCCTCCATTATAGTTTTGAGCCTTTTGCATCTCTTAAATCTGCTCTACAAGCCGATGGTAATGCTTTTGGGCAAAACCGCCAAGTTCTTGATTTTTTAGGCCGGGTTGTTGATGGTATAGAGATGGAAGAGGAAGAAGAAGAGGCCGAAGCAGAGGTGCAGACAGAGACCGAAGCCCAGGCAGAGACAGTAACAGAGGCATAAATAATCCTCTTATCTTGCATGTGAAAAAACAGACTGTCGGAGCAAGCTTGCTCGCGAATTATTGGGTATATTCCAAAATTCGCGAGCAGGTGCAACTCTTGTCAGGTGATATTTTTAGTAGACCAACAGCACCTCTGGCAAATTCCACCTTACAAAAATAACAACATATCCCAAGCCAGATTAATTATTATACTGCACTGGTCCTCGTACCAAGGATGATAACGTGCGTATTAACTGCTGTTTCTGGGTGTATACTCCTGCCTCATTATTGTTTTCGGCTTGCAGGGCAACTAAGTCATCCATTGCTGACTGTAGACGTGCTGCCTGACTCTCCACTTTAGCGGTGGCGATAGCAATTTCGGAGGCAATCAACCCTCCAATTACCTTTGCCTGGCTAAGTGCTAGTTTAAGCTGATTTTTTGTTGTGTTTTCAAGCTCTAATTCGGCTTTGATATCGCTGTAGGAACCTGTGTCAACATGCCATGATGATCCAGATGCAGCTTGAGCTTTTTTAACCATGTTTTGGTTTTGGGTTACCCAGGCCATGGTCTGTTGAGACTCTTTAAAAGCCTTTATCTTAACACTTTGCAAACTATTTTTTGCCATCATTAAAGCTGTTTGTTCCCGGTTTACTATTTTTTGCGCCATTGCTATCAATGGTCTATATCGGTCGTTGACCTCATTAACCGCTGTTTTGGTAAAGGCTGCTGCATCCAATAGTTGAGCACCATACTGATTTGCCCAATTTAGCCTTGTTACCTCAATCTCAATTTCAATCTGTTTTATCTCTTGAGTAAGCGCAGCAATTTTGGTTTCACTAAGCTCGTACACCTCTCGCATGGTCTGTTGGGCCTGCTGTGCGGTTTTTTGATTGTTATAGTATCTTTTGGTTGTGTTACTAAGATCAGAAAGCCCCTTAGCCTCATTTCTCCAAGCATATTGCAGGTTGTTGTTATCATTCTGCGCACGTAAACGAGATAGTTCCAATGTGGTCTGAGCGCGAGAAATTTTGCTACGTGCATCTAGCTGCACATTTTTAATCTGATCTTTTACCTCAAGCCGACGATTTAAAAGCATTTGAATTTGTATAAGAGGTGATGGGGGTATCTTGACAACATCATCCACTGCATGAGCTTCCATAGGTATGCAGACTAACATTATAAAGACGACAAGGGGCTTTATTAAAAATTTTTTAT
>JADFYX010000237.1 GCA_015232795.1 Magnetococcales bacterium | reverse complement strand
CATTACAAAATTTAACAAGACCATGAAAACAAAATTATCCAGAGATATTGCGACTACTGTTGGTGGTTGGTTGTTGCACAAAGTGGGAGAACTGCCTGGAGAGGGGTATAAGGTAATTACAGATGGTTGGCATTTTACTATCGTTAAGGTTGCTGATAACAGAATTTTGGAAATTGAGTGTCGCAGGGAAAAAATATCTGATCAAAATCCTGTAAAAGTCAAAACTGAAAAAGATGGTGGAAATGAAGTAGCTGTTGGATCTAAACCTACAACTCAAGCCAAAAAGGATGTTAAATAATATGGATATTCCTGTAATTTTACTACTGATGTTAATCTGTCTTTTGGTGGAGGCATTTTTCTCTGGTGCAGAGATTGGAGTTGTAAGCGCAGACCGTATGAAGTTGCGTCATAGTGCTGCCAAGGGGAATAAAGGGGCTAAACTGGCCTTAAAAATGTTGGAAAAGCCGGAGTGGTTGCTCTCAACTACTTTGGTAGGTACTAATATTGCCATTGTTACCAACACCACTTTGGCTACCTTGTTGGCAGTTCATCTGTTTGGTAAAGAGTATGGCTGGGTGGCCATCGCTATTGCAGCACCTCTTATCTGGGTGTTTGGTGAGATTGTACCAAAGAGCGTCTTCCAGCAAAAAGCTGATTCTTTAACCCCAAGAATTATCTATATTTTAAAAGGGGTCTCTTATCTCTTCTACCCAATATTGCTAATTTTTAGTGCAATTACCAGAATTCTATCTCGCATGGCTGGTAAGAGTGGACATACTCATTTTTCTTTACGTAAAGAGATAGATATTATGCTGCAAATGCCAGCTTCTCAAGGTGATGTGCAGCTAGTTGAAAAAAAGATGATTCGCCGGATGTTCAACTTTAGCGAAACCAAAGTGCGAGATATTGCTATTCCTTTAATAGATATTGTCTCTATTCCAGATACGCTCACCAGTGGTGAGGCTCAAGAGGTTGCTTGGAAAAAATCTCACCTTAGGTTGCCAGTATTTAAAGGTCAGGTTTACCAAATTATCGGTTTTTTTAATGCCTGTGAATGCATGGGGGTTTCTGGTGACTCACCGGTAAAAGGTTATATCAAACCCATACGCTATGTTTCCGCCTCAAAAAGTATTGAGACTCTATTGGAAGAGTTCCGTAATTCTGGTGAACGTATGGCGGTTATGGTTGATGAATATGGTGCTGCTGAGGGTATCATCACCTTGGAAGATATTATGGAGCGCATTGTTGGGGAGATTGAAGACGAATATGACAAAGGCGAAGCAATTGCAGGTGGTTTTGTGCAACGTATTTCTGATAAACATTTTCTTGTTAATCCCAGAGTTGATCTGATCTCCATGAAGGAAAATTGGGAAATTAATATTCCTGATGGTCCATATGAAACATTGGGTGGGTTTTTGCTGGAGTTAGCAGCAGATATACCAAAAGTTGGGCAAAAAATTGTATACAAACATATGACTTTTACCATTATGAAAGCTGATGAAAAAAGAGTACGAGAGGTTAAAATTCAATGGTAGCAATTTTCTTTGTGAAACGTAAAAAATGTTTGTAATTCATGGAAAGAAAAAGTGGTAGCTTGGGAAATGTTTTTATGAACTCTTTAGCAAAATGGATGTGGATTAAACTTGTCGCATCGGGGCGGGATCTGCTGCCCATTGTAGTGGTGGTGGCAGGTTTTCAACTTTTTGTTCTTCAGCAACCTGTACCAGATTTTTTTGGGGTTGTTATAGGAACAATATTGGTGCTGTTTGGCTTGACACTTTTTATGCAGGGTCTGGAGTATGGGCTGTTTCCCATAGGGGAGAGCATGGCAACTGCGTTTGCTAAAAAAGGTAGTGTTTTATGGTTGATGGTTTTTAGTTTTGCTTTGGGATTTTCCACTACTGTTGCCGAACCAGCTCTGATTGCGGTAGCAAAAGAGGCAGCAAATATTGCTGCCCAAGCAGGGTTGCTTAACCCTGGTAGTGAGGCCCAAGATAGTTATGCAAGTGGTTTGCGCTATACAGTAGCCATATCGGTTGGTCTTGCTATTACAGTGGGTGTGTTACGAATTTTAAAGGGCTGGCCAATTCAATATTTAATTATTGGTGGTTATATTTTGGTAGTTCTCATGACACTGATAGCTCCTCAAGAGATTGTTGGTATTGCCTTTGATTCTGGTGGTGTTACTACCTCAACGGTAACAGTACCACTTGTAACCGCTCTGGGGGTTGGCTTGGCATCCAATATCAGGGGTCGTAACCCGATGATTGATGGTTTTGGATTGATCGCTTTTGCCTCTCTGTTACCCATGATTTTCGTTATGGGCTACGGAATTTTTATTTTTGGTGTAGGAGGGGGGTGAAATGGATCTTGCCTACAAACTATATCTTACATTTTTAAGCACTATTGGCGATGTAGCCCCTATTTTGATACTTATCATCTTTTTTCAAAAGTTAATTTTGCGCCAGCCTATTCACAACCCAAAACGTTTAGCCAGCGGTTTTGTATTTGTGCTTTTTGGCCTTACATTTTTTCTTGTAGGTTTGGAGATGGCACTCTTTCCCATCGGAAAATTAATGGCGACCCAGCTTTCATCACCAATGTTTGTTTTTGGAACTGCTAATACCCCTGCAAATGCCCCGTGGTACTCTTATGGTTGGGTATATCTTTTTGCTTTTATGATCGGTTTTGCCACAACTCTGGCAGAGCCAGCTCTTATTGCTGTTGCCAACAAAGCTAATGAAGCCTCCCATGGAGCAATTAATCCTTGGGGGTTACGAATTGCTGTAGCCATAGGTGTTGCCATAGGAATCTCCCTTGGTACTTTTCGTATTGTAACTGGCTATTCACTGGTTAACTTTATTGTGGTGGGTTATGTCATTGTTGTAATCCAAACATTTTTTGCCCCCAAAATGATTATCCCATTAGCCTATGATTCTGGAGGGGTTACAACATCAACAGTTACAGTACCACTGGTGGCTGCTTTGGGCCTGGGGTTAGCTAGCACTATTCCTGGGCGAAATCCAGCTTTAGACGGTTTTGGTTTAATCGCTTTTGCCAGCCTTTTTCCCATGATTACCGTCATGGGTTATGCTCAAATTGCTGCATGGAAAAGGGCAAGAAAAACCCTGTCAACTTAAAGAAGAGGAAGCAACTGATGGAGTTTCAATTATTAGTAGTCACAGTGAAATCGGATTTTACAGATAATGTAGTTGAGGCTGCTAAAAAAGTAGGAGCACCGGGATCTACAGTTTTGCCAGCTCACGGTACGGGAATAACAGAGGCTAAAACATTTTTTGGCCTGGATTTAGATATAAGTACAGACGTTATTCTTTTCTTGTTGGAAAAACATATTGTTGATGATGTTTTAGCGGCAGTTAACATTGCAGGAAAGTTTGATAAACCGGGAACAGGGATTGCTTTTGTTCTGCCAGTTGAAAAAACATTGGGACTGGAAGCACAACTGCCCCATTTCCAAAGAATGCTTAAACGCCACGAAGTAGCAACGGATAATTCAAAATGAGAATCTTGCTTGTTGAGGATGACACTATCCTTGCAAACAATATTAAAGATCATCTAGTTACGGCTGGTTTTGCGGTTGATGTTGCCTATGATGGTGATGATGGTGAGTATCTAGGTGATGAGATGCTACACGACGCTGTAATTCTTGATCTTGGGCTACCAAAACGGCCTGGTCTTGAGGTTTTAAAAAATTGGCGCAGACGGCTTAACCCCATACCAGTGATAATTTTAACGGCAAGAAATCAATGGCATGAACGCATTGCCGGAATGGAGGCTGGTGCTGACGATTATTTGGGAAAACCTTTTCACATGGAGGAGCTTACCGCCAGAATAAAAGCTCTCATTCGTCGTAGTCAATCTCAAACTCAGGGGATTATTGAAGTAAACAGCTACCGTTTAGATGAACACCAACAAGCAATTTTTACTCCGGCAGGTGAAAAATTAATTTTAAGCGGAACTGAATTTCGTCTGTTGCGTTGTTTAATGATCAACAAAAATAAAATTATGTCAAAAGATGCGTTGATGGAACATATCTATGACCACGATACAATTAACGATCATAATGTGATTGAAGTTTATGTCACTCGCCTGCGAAAAAAAATCGGCAAAGAGTCCATAAAAACCTTTCGGGGTCAGGGTTATATGTTTTGTACGCCTGAGAGCTTGTGAAAAAATGAAACCCTACTGCGAACGCCCCAAACTCACCCCCCGCACCATGTCGAAACGTGCCA
>JADFYX010000236.1 GCA_015232795.1 Magnetococcales bacterium | reverse complement strand
GCTAAAGGCAAGGATGGAAGCCCGGTTGAGAGTTACCGCTTTTTCTCCCAATGTTCCAGGGTCATCACCTCCATCTGCATAGAGGGCAAGTTTCTTTTTATAAAAATATAGTGACGGTTGTGGCTCTTCTAGTGTTTCGTAAACATTGGCAATAAACCCAAACAGCAGCTTTTGTTCTCCCTTAAGGTCAAAACCAAAAGCTGCTTTAGAGCCATCGGTTCCCACAGCAAACATTAAATTAAAAAAGCCACCACCCTCTTTTTGTTCCTGTTTGCCATACTTGGCAAGGTAGGAGATGCTTTTAAGATAGCTTGCCAAAGCTTTTTTCAAGGCATCTCTATCTGGGTTTTTCTCTTTACTTATGGATTCGTGAAGATTTGCCCCTATATTTCTCTGTAATATAGCAAGGTTTTTGGTTATACCAAGGGCTAGGTTCTCTTCTAATGCTTGGGAGAAAGCTTCGGCAGCTCGTACATGGTTGCCAAGTGTTTGCTGGGTTAAACCCAACTTTTCCAAAAGCTCCAGTCGCAACAATTTTTTATCTTTTGGCAATAGATCTAATGCTTGTTGATATTGCTCAACCGCATCTTGGGAGTGTTCGGTTTTATAACAGCTTTCACCAAATGTTTTGTGGAGCAAACTTGCTGCCAGGGGATCTTTTAACGGACGGTTGCGCCGTTGCCAACTGCGGAAAAAACGGTACGATTCGCTATAATTTTTCAGGGCATGAAATACATTTCCCAAGTTCATCAGTAGATCCGCCTCTACTTGCGGAGTATTTAAAGGGTCAGTTAAAGAGAGAGCCGTTTGGTAATGTCTGGCTGCTTGTTCCAAATGGCCTCTGCCACCGTCTCCTTTGGTCTCAAACTGCTCATGGCTCCAAGCCAGAGTTTGATTGAAATAGCTAATATCCGGTTGCTGTCTGACGGCTTTTTCTAACCGATTGATAATATCTGGAAAATCTGGTTTTTTACCATATGTAAGTGCCAAACCATAGCTGTATCCGATAATTGCATCTTCAGGTGACTCTTTTGCAAGTTTTGCATAACGTTTTATTATCTCATCACCACCGCCAAGCATCACTTTGGTCTCAATATATCCCCGATGGGCTTCTACTGATTGTGGGTGCTGTTTAATAATCTGCCCCAGAGTTTTAGCAGCAACTTTGGCATCTCCAGCATCTCGTAGCTTAACCGCAGCAAGTACCCTTTGCAGGGTCATTAACTTTGCTGCTTTGTCCGTGTTGTTGGTTTCCGATGCTGGCATGGTGGCAAGCTTGCCATAAGCCTCGCCAGCACGATTATGTTCCCCAAGGTTGGCAAGTGTTTGCGCTTTCCACCAGAGAGATCTTATTAACGGCAGGGTTGACTCAGGATATTTTTGGGCAATTTCGTTTAGTATAGCAACTGTCTTACGGGTTTCTTCATGGTCTTCATATATCTGGGCCATACGCAACAAAGTGGCAGAGCCAAGCTGTTTAAGTTTTGGGTTTTCCTCTATCAAATCTCTAAGTGCTGCAATTTTATGTTTATAGTTGCTACCTTTTTCAGTAACTGCAATGGCATAAGCTATGGCTTTGTTTCCCCAAGGTGAATCCTCGCCAAACCTGTTGATCACATCCATAAAGACTTTTTTCAAGCCCTTATCATTATTTAAATGTCTATATACCTTACCCCGGCTAAAAAGAGCCTGGGCTTGCATCTGTTGATCATCCAACTTATCAACTTTAGCTAGCTGGGAGAGTGCAGCAATGGAGTTGTCCGCCAGCAGATAGAGAGTGCTGGCCTCTATATGGGCCATACCCAATAGTTGAATATTTTGCCCATATTGCTTCCTATACTTTTTTTCCACCTCAAAAACAGCCTTAACACCACTGTTGACTAATTCTCTTAGTTGAGGTCGGCTGGAACGCTCTTTTTGTCGGTGAATTTTAAGGCTAATAGATTGTATCTCAGCCATGGCACTGGCACTTTTGCCTTTTGAGGCAACCTGCTGGATAATCTGCTGGGCACGATCAAACATCTTGATAGCTCTTAGTTGAGCTATATATTCCAACTCCAAAAGGCGGAGTGTTTTATCGGAAATTTTACCAGGATTAGCAACTAAATTGCCAAGAATCTGTAACCCTTGATGAATATCGCCTCTGGTAAAAGCTGCACCAGCTTTGGCTTGGGCATTGTCAGAATTTTTATAGGTTTTAAAAAAACTCTCTATATTTGTCTTAACAATATTTCCAGATTCAATATCGGAATAATACAGCTCTCCGGCAACCATAACCGGATGTTGATGAAATCCCCCCCCTTTGCTCACTCTATATTGCTCAGTTAAATAAGGTGGGGTAGGGGATACCTTTGCCATCCATATTGATGAGTTATCGTCAATACCTAAAAGCCCATCTCCAGAGCTATCTTGCTCATAATGGGTGTAAAATAGATTGTTATCGTTGGCAAAATATGGGTTGGAGTCCAAGCCAGAGCCATGGGTAATCTGAATTTTATCTGCACCATCCCCTTTTGGCAGCAGATAGAGCTTGCCGTTTAGGGCGCAGATAATATTTTCTCTCTTATTTTGGCTGCACAAAGATGCTCCTGAAAGTAAAACCTGCTCCTTGTTGCTGTTTAAGTCAAGTCGCATTACAGCCTGTTTGGTAACAGCAGATGCCAGACGTGTATAAAATATTTCTCTGCCATCCCAACTCCAGACAGGGGCAGTCTCCCCATGGTCTGGGTTTGTTAGCTGTTTTTTCTCGCCACTATTTAAATCCAACAGGTGAATATCACCACGGGGGTCAGTTTCAAATGCAACATAAAGCAGTTGGCTGCCGTCTTTATTTAAAGCCGGAGCATCGTCTGTTGCCGGGTGATTTGTAAGTTGTCTGGGGATACCATCAGAACCAGTGGAGAGATCTTTTAACCATATGTCGCGGTTGCCACTTCTCTCAGAAACAAAAGCCAAAAACCGCCCATCAGCAGATAGGGAGGGGCCATAGTCAACGGCTGGATGAACCGTTACCACTTTGGCTAAAGTATCGGTAGCTCCTAACATTAATATTGTTAGAAGTAAAAAAAATGGTAAATAAAATAGAGCTTTGAATCTAGATTTGGTAGTTGATGTTAACTCCATGGTGTGTTGCGTGGGCTGTGAGTTTGCAACTACCGTATCTAGGTTTATTGAGAATTGCCTTTGGTTTGCCATGTGCCGTCCTCTTTTTGGATCGTAACACCCGCTTGTGCCTTGTCTCTATTCATGGCGGAAAAGATGCTTCTCACGTGGGGAAGATCTTTATTTGCTAAATTTTCATCTGTTTTGATAATCCGCAGCATGATTATTTCCCGATCTGCATTCTCTTCTGCTACCAAATTATTTATAAATGCCATCTGGGTTTTGTCTACCTTGTCGGGTTTTAGCAGAGTTACTCCCCCTTGGTTGTTTTCCCCAATAATTCCCGCTAGCTTATAACGCTCCAGATCATCTAAATTAAAAGCTGCCCTCTGCATGGCCCGCACTACAGCTTGTCGTCCTGGGGGTAGGGGGTCGCGTTTGATGATATTGCCTTGTGGATCTATACCCCTTACCGAGGTTAATAACAGCACATCTTGATTAAGTTCTGCATAGCTACCCAAAACTTGATTTTCCAAGGCGGTACGTTCATCAACCAGAGTCACCTCCAATAGCGGGCCACTGCTGCAACCAGCAGTTAGTAGTGTGATTATTGCTATTAAAGTTAATTTAATTCGTGAGTATATTTTCATTATCATCCAGGTTAAATTGACCTGCCCCCATAAGTTTAAGCAGTTGCGTTAGTTGGGCAACTGGGGCCAAAAGCTCTTTAAAACTGTCGAAACTTCCCAATACTCCCATAGGTATGCGATCTATCTTCAGGCTAGATAGCAGCCCATCGTTAAAATCTATCTGTAGTTTAACTATTCCTTTGAGTAATTGGAAATGTAAACGGGATGGATTGGCTAAATTAATTTTTGAGCGGGCATTTATTATGGCAGGGTTACTCTGCTTTGGATCAAGTGAGAGTAAGAGCCTGTCTGTTGCTTCCCTGCCAATTTTGGTAAAAATCAATGTTAGCTCACTACCTCCCCAATCAATCTGCCCATCCTCTTTTTGAAACATAAAGCTGTTTCGGCTGACAAAACTAACTCGGCTATCACCGGGGATTTGTTCCTCTTTGGGTAGCAACTTGTTTAATTTTAAGCTAACCCCCTCTAAGTTAAGGCGTACAGTGGGGTCACTTCCACCTTGTACTGTAAGATCACCAGCCATAGTCCCATCCAACAGGCGACAAGAGAGATTTT
>JADFYX010000235.1 GCA_015232795.1 Magnetococcales bacterium | reverse complement strand
GGTTCTTCAATATAACAACCACAACCCTACCCCAAAACCCTACAGCACCATCCTAGCATACTAGGATGGTGCTGTTTTATGTAGCACTAATTCTCACCATTTTGGCATTTCGCCATTAATTTTAGATTCTCTATTAATTGAATAATTGAATTTTAAGTTGCGTTAATACATTAGCAATGCTAATCTTTTATTAGCGTTAACCATTGCATATTAGGAGCAGTAACATGGAGAGGGATATTAGTGTTTTACGGCGGGAAAAGTTGGCGGAGCTTATTCGCCAGGAGGGTAGCCAGTCTGGTGTTGCTCGTAAAATTGATACTGATCCCTCCTATTTAAGTCAGATTATGAGTGCTAAAGGTCGGCGTAATGTTGGGGAGGCTTTGGCTCGACGAATAGAGGAGCGGTTTAATAAAAAACCGGGGTGGATGGATTCCGGTTTTAGCTCTGACTCTACCCCTTATATGGAGGTGAGCCAGGATATGGGAGATTCTTTAGACGACTTTGTTCTGATTCCCCACTATACGGCTGCTGCCAGTATGGGACCGGGTGAGGCTCAACCCGATGATGATCAGATCAACGGTCATTTAGCTTTTAAAAATGTATGGCTAAAAAAACGCCGTTTAAACCCACGTTTTTTAACCGTAATTGATGCAGTTGGCGACTCCATGCACCCCACCATATCCAACGGTGATGTACTTCTTGTTGACTTACGACAAAAAGAACCCATAGACAACCGGATTTTTGTCTTACGAATGGAGGATCAACTCTATGCCAAACGGCTGCAAAAACGCCCTAACCATATTATAAACATTCACTCCGACAACCCCCTGTCGCCTCCTTTCGAGATAAACCTGGAAAATAGCGAAGGGGTAGATATTATAGGTCGTGTAATTTGGGCAGGTAAAGATCTGTAAGTTTACAGTTTAGGCAAAACCCCAATTTTTAAAAGGAAATTTTTGTATTTAATTGAACTTCCAACAGCTGAGAAAACTATAAAAATTTTGATTTTCCCGGTGATTGCAGGCAAAAAGAGTGCTATATATACCCTGCTATGAAAGTTCCCTCACTAAAAGAATTTAAAACTCTCGCAAGACAAGGAAATATTGTTCCTGTCTATAAAGAGATCATGTCCGATCTGGACACCCCGGTCTCAGCCTACTTAAAGGTAGCAGCTAACAGCCAATACGCCTTTTTGTTGGAGTCTGTTCAAGGTGGAGAAAAATGGGGCCGCTACAGCTTTTTGGGTTTAGACCCTGCGGCTCTCTTTACGGTCTACGACAAACGGGTGGAAATTAAACAAAATGGTAAAGCCCTTGAGGTAATCACCGGGCGCAATCCCATGGCGGTACTTGAAGAATATATGGACCGCTTTGTTCCAGTATCTGTTCCTGGCCTACCGCGTTTTCATGGTGGTGCGGTGGGATATTTCGGCTACGACATCGTGCGCTGTTTTGAGAAAATTCCAGACACCAACCCCGATAAGCTTGGCACTCCAGACGCTATATTCATGCTCTCGGATTTGATTTTAATATTTGATAATCTGCTGGGACGGCTAAAGGTAGTGGCAAATATATTTGTTGAAGAAGGTTGCGACCTTGAACAACAATATCGTGAAGGCATCAATCGTATAGATAACATTGTAGCCACACTAAAAGAGACACTACCCAAACCAGCACCTATTGACTCCAGCATCTCTGCAATTAGTGAAGATGATTTTATCAATGAAATGCCCAGAGAGGTTTATGAGAGTGCTGTAACAAAAGCCAAAGAGTATATTTTAGCAGGAGATATTTTTCAGGTCGTTCTCTCCCAACGGCTCTCTATTCCATTTCCCCACCAGCCTATCTCTCTCTACCGGGCACTACGCAGCACCAACCCATCGCCATACATGTATATGTTGCGTTTGGGGGATTTTTCATTAGTTGGCTCCAGCCCAGAAATTCTCGTGCATCAGGAGTCTGACGTTGTAACAGTGCGACCCATCGCCGGAACCAGACGCAGGGGTAAAGATGAGTCGGAAGATCTCGCCCTGGAAAAAGAGCTTCTTGCCGATCCTAAAGAGTGTTCTGAACATATAATGCTGGTAGATTTAGGCCGTAACGATCTCGGTCGGGTTGCAAAAATTGGCTCCGTTACAGTAACCGATCAATTCACCATCGAGCGATACTCCCACGTTATGCACATTGTTTCCAATGTTGAGGCTCGTCTGCGTAAGGATCTCAGCCTTTTTGACGTTGTTGCAGCCACCTTTCCAGCAGGAACCGTAAGCGGTGCACCAAAAATTCGCGCTATGGAGATTATTGACGAACTTGAGGTCTCCCGTCGGGGACCATACTCAGGAACTGTTGGCTATATCTCATTCTCAAAAAATATGGATTTAGCCATCACCATTCGAACTGCGGTAATTAAAGATGGTACTCTTTATGTTCAGGCTGGAGCAGGCATTGTTGCAGACTCCAAACCAGAACGCGAGTACGAAGAGACACGGGAAAAAGCCCGAGCTATCTTTCGCGCCGTTGATATGGTTCAACGTGGATTGGAGTAACAAGAACCATGCTTTTGATGATCGACAACTATGACTCATTTACCTATAATCTAGTCCAATATTTTGGTCAGCTTAGTGCTACCGTTGAGGTATTTCGCAACGATGCCATCACTATTTCTGAAATTGAACAGCTAAAACCAGACCATATAGTTCTCTCTCCTGGTCCGTGCACACCAGACCAAGCAGGAGTTACCCTTGCAATTATCAAACATTTTGCTGGTAAAATCCCAATTCTGGGGGTCTGTCTTGGACATCAAGCTATTGGTCAAGCCTTTGGTGGCGAGGTCATTCGGGCACCATTTGTTATGCATGGCAAGGTTTCAAAGGTTCATCACACCCAAAAAGGGGTATTTGCAAACCTACCCAACCCATTTACAGCCACCCGTTATCACTCACTTGTGGTAAAAAAAGAGACCCTACCAGACTGCCTGATGATTACAGGTTGGACCGAAGATGGTCTTATCATGGGACTTAAACATAAAACCATGGCTGTGGAAGGGGTGCAGTTTCACCCAGAATCCATCTTAACCGATAGAGGCCATGATCTCCTGGCAAATTTCCTTAATCAAACACGACACAGCCCAATTATTTAGAGGTTTTCATGAACATCCAAAAAGCCATAGCCAACCTTGTAGATGGTATTGACCTTACACAAGATGAGGCCCGTGACGTTATGGACCTTATCATGTCGGGCAAAACTACCGATGCCCAAATAGGAGCCTATCTAGTTGCCCTCAGAATTAAAGGAGAGACAGTAGAGGAAATTGCAGGCTCTGCCATGGCTATGCGACAAAAAGCTCTGCATGTTAAAGCTCAAGGCACAGTTATAGACACTTGCGGTACTGGGGGTGACGGATCTGGCACATTCAACATCTCTACAACTGTCGCTTTGGTGGTTGCTGCTGGTGGTATAAACGTAGCCAAACACGGCAACCGCTCCATCTCCTCAAAAAGTGGCTCGGCAGATCTTCTCACCGCTTTAGGTGTAAATATCAACGCGGAACTACCTGTTGTCGAACGTTGTATTGAAGAGGCCAACATCGGCTTTATTTTCGCCCCCAGGCATCACGGAGCCATGCGCCATGTAATGGGACCACGCACAGAGCTTGCCATGCGTACGATATTCAACCTTCTAGGACCACTTACCAACCCTGCTGGTGCTCCTCATCAACTAATTGGTGTCTATGACGACAAACTCACAACACCAATGGCCCAGGTATTGGGTCGCTTAGGTTCAAAACATGCTCTGGTTGTTCACGGCAGCGATGGACTGGACGAAATAACAACCACTGGCCCTACCAAGGTTGCAGAGCTTGACAGAAGCGGTAATGTGGTAACATATGAGATAGAACCAGAACAGTTCGGCCTGCCTCGGGCTAAAGCAGAAGATCTAAAAGGTGGTGATGCTGAATATAACGCTAACATCACACGTGCTGTTCTTGCTGGTGAAAAAGGACCACGCCGGGATATTGTTACCCTAAACGCTGGTGCTGCCCTCTGTGTTGCTGGAGTTGCTCCCGATATTGGTGCAGGACAAAAGCTGGCTTGTGAGTTGATTGATTCTGGTAAGGCTACCGGGCGGTTGGCTAAGTTGGTGGAGGTTTCTAATTTGGGGGGGTGATTTTTTTTGGGTTTTTTCTGCTGGTTTTTTTTAATATTCCTACCAGTGGCAGGTAAAGGACGCTGGCAAAGGAAAAAACCCTGAAAAGCCAGGGTTTTTTCCTTTGCCAATTAATATACTTGCCGGGGATTTTTTTCAAAAG
>JADFYX010000234.1 GCA_015232795.1 Magnetococcales bacterium | reverse complement strand
CAATTCTAGCTCTATACTGCAATAAAGATTTACAAAAAAAAAGCCTGTTATATTTGTAATAACAGGCTTTTTTTTGTAAACAATTAATGGAAAATATGGTGTTGGTCAAAATAGGCGGAGTTGTGATTTTTTAATAAAAGAACATAGTGATATATAACAAAATCTACTGGCACTGATTAAGGTCAGGACGGCCACCCCAGCAGAAGTTAGAGCCGTTGTTTGCTGGGTGTCCCCCTGGACCAAAACCACCTGTTAGCTGTCTGCCGTTATAAGTAGCAGTTATCTGTTTGTATTTAGTGATGTCCAAACGTCCATTGTTGCAGGATTTGACTGCTGCTTGCCAACATGCATGCAATGAATCGGCTTCTTTAACTTTTGTACAAGATTGCTTGCCATCACATTTTTTAAATGAAGTAGCTTCTTGTCCTCTACAAGCAGTTCTAGTGTAGCTTACAGCACATTCGGCATATGCCATGGTTGAAATACCGACTAATGCAGTGACCATAGCAGCGATACTAAGAAAAGTTTTCATGACTGTGGATCTCCAAAGTTTGAGTAAATTATTATCCTAGATTCGACATTTGGCTGTGGGAGCCTGAAGTAAAATATTGGTTTGTCTGGTCTGTTATGTGGGTTCGCAGTCACCGAGTAGACGATAAGACTCTCCCCTGATATGCCAGGTAAATCAATAGCTTGCGTCAGGTGTGTAGAGACAACTGCCGAATCTAGAAATTATGTTGAGAGAATTATGCATAATTAATTTAGCAACTAAAAGTTTGTCACAAAATCTTGATCGCTAGATTGCTTTGTTGTGTTTTCGTGATGCAGAGATTGCCAAGTCGAAATCCTGTGCCACACTAAAAAATCAGATAAACTTTTTAATGGTATCAATCAAGAGTTGCTTGCGAATGGGCTTGGACATATGAAGATTACATCCAACCTGATGAGTTCTTTCAATATCCTCTTTCATAGCATTGGCAGTTAATGCAAGTATAGATACTGGAGTCAAATTTTGGCTTTTCTCCCAACTTCTAATCTCCATAGTAGCCTCATAACCATCCATAATTGGCATATGGATATCCATCAATATCAGGTCAAATTTGCCATTTTTGTATTTCTCTAATGCCAAGGCACCATTTTCTACTGTAGTTAGCTGGTAGGGAGTCTCTTTAAGGAATGATTGGAGCACCATACAGTTTTCTTCTACATCATCAGCTAATAAAATGGATAATCCTGTTGTGTTTTTTTCTTGTTCTATTTGGTTTGTATTTCCGTCAGGTAGTTGAGGTTTTTTATCAACTGCTGTTTTTTGGCAAGGTATAGCAAAATGGAAAGTGCTTCCTTCATTTAGTTTGCTTTCAACCCAAATATTACCATCCATTTTGTTAACCAACTTCTCACATATACTCAGCCCTAAACCAGTTCCTCCAAAACGGCGTGTGGTAGATGAATCGGCTTGCTTGAATGGTTGAAAAATAGTTTTTAGTTTGTTTGCAGCTATGCCAATTCCACTGTCTGATATTGAAAATTGTATCAAACCTGCTTCTGTCTTGACTACCGACAAGACAACTTTGCCCCTAAATGAAAATTTGACCGCATTGGAAAGAAGATTGAGTAAAATTTGTCGGATTCTTGTAGGATCACCAATAATCTGTTCAGGAATGGAATCTTCAATATTAACGATCATTCCAATACCTTGGTTCAAAGCGTTGGTTTTTAGAGTATCTATTGAATGTTGAGCCAGCTCTTTGGGGTTAAATGGAATTGATTCTAATTTTAACTGCCCAGCTTCAATTTTTGAGAGGTCAAGAATGTCGTTGATTAATGCCAGTAACCCATTGCCAGAATTATTAATTATATCTATGTAGTGTCTCTGTTCTTCATTCAAACCACTTTCTGCCAACATTTCTCCCATACCAAGAATAGCGTTCATGGGAGTGCGGATATCATGGCTCATGGAGGCAAGGAACTGGCTTTTGGCTTCGTTTGCTTGTTCTGCAACCTCTTTAGCATGTCTTAGTTTTTCAGTATTTCGCTGTTCTGTGATATCGATTCCCATTTCTAAAACTAATGGAGAACCATCACTATCGATGAAAAAACTGTCGTAAACAATGCTCGTACGACCCGTTGAGTGGTCGGTATGCTCCCATGATTTCATGATTTTAGTTTCAAAGACTTCAAAGGTAGGGCAACGCTGACACGGTTGATCATAGCCTTGTATCGCAGTATAACAAGGCTTTCCTGTAGGGTCACCAAACTGCTCAAGGAAATGTTTATTATACCACTTAATTGAATAATCTGGGGCTAGAACGTAAACCCAGACTGGTATAGCCTCTAATAAAAGCTCAATCCGTTTACGCTCAAATTTAAGTTTTTCCTCTAACTGCTTTTGTACAGTAATGTCAATATTAGTGCCAATTAAACGAATTGGTTTACCTGTTTCATTGCGTACAGCCAACCCTCGAGAGAGAATTGGCAAATAGTAGCCATTTTTATGGCGCATGCTGAGTTCAATTTCATAACGGTCTAGTTTTCCTGAAAGATATTCATCAACTGTTTGCTTTTCTCTGCCTATATCATCAGGATGGATGTTGGATTTCCAAACATCTACATGGTTTTCCAACTCATCATCTTTATAACCCAACATAGTTTTCCAGACTGGAGATAAATATATTTCATTAGTTTCCAGATTCCAATCCCACAAACCATCATTTATGCCTTGCATAGCAAGAGAAAAACGTTCCTCACTTATACGCAGTGAATTTTCCACCTGCTTACGTCTGGAAATATTCAAAAGTAGCACAATCACCATTATCACAAGCATTATGAAGACAGTTATAGTACCCCAAATATATTGAGCATATTTTTTCAAGAATGTTTCTGGTTGGTTAATTATTATGCTTGCGGATGGAAGTTGATCTGTTGAGATGTTAAACCGTTTAAGTAGTTTGTAATCAAATATGAGTTTATTGATATCCGTTTTTTCAACCCGAATATTGGTAGGATCTTCACCGGCAAGAATCCGCAAAGCTATACGAGCTGCTCCTTGACCTTGGTGGTATCCACTAATTAGTTTACCGCCGATAATGCCATGGTTAATGTACAAATCAAGAAGACCATAGATAGGTACAGAGCTGTGTTGCGATAATTTTGTTGCACTTTGCCAAGGCTCATAATATTGACCCAAACTATCCCTAAAATAGACACCAAAAAGAATTATACTATCGGCAGGAAGGTTAGAAACTGTTTCAAGTAACTCATCAAATGGCATATCCTTAGCGTAGGTTATTTCTAGGGAGTTTTTAAAATCATCTATCTGCTCTTTTATAGTATTGCTCCAAGCTTGTCCGGTTGGAAGATAGTCATTAAGAATTAGAACTTGTCGAATATTGGGGTTTATTTTTAAAGCACTTGATAAGGTAGCGTGAGAATCAAATATTTCTGCAAGTCCTGTAAAGTTTGGCAAATCTTTGATCCAAGCATCCTGGAAGTTGTTCACACCACAAAAAACCACAGGTACTCCTGGAAACAACTCTTCTCCAAACTCTTTCATAAAGTCAAAAGCATTATTGTCTGACACTAAAATAAGATCGATTTTTTTGCTTTGGTATTTAGCTAGCAACATTGTTTTTATGAGTGTTTTGTATTCTGAGGTATATGGAACACGCTTAGTGTCCATAAATTCTGTGTGGAGATTAATTTTATTTTCTATTGGTTTTAACGTGTCAACGACAGATTTAACTATGTTGCGAACCCATGGCATTGTTGCATGGTAAGAGTTAATTAGAAGGACATGTTTTGCGCTATGCGTTTTTTCCGCATTGCTAACACTAGGAAGAGCTAAAAGTATGAAAAGGAGAAATAAATGGATAATTCGCATGATGTTTATTATTCATCCGAACTGGTTGCAAAATTAAGTTCAAAGGAAAAAGTGGTAACCTTCGCCATGTTTTTAAATCATCAATTATGATGTTAAACCGATCATAATATTTTTTCAAGTTGATTAATAGACTTAACTTTCTAGATCTCTCAAATAGGATAGGCATATTCAAGCTCAGCATGGCTAATTAGTAATTCGGTAGTATCCCCATTCATAGTAAAGAACCCTACACCTAGACTACATAGGGTGTAAACCACCTTGTTGCTGAGCAAGCAATTCGCCAAGCAAGCCTAATCTGAGAGCTTGTGAAAAAATGAAACCCTACTGCGAACGCCCCAAATTCACCCCCCGCGCCATGTCGAAACGTGCCAAATTGGCTTACATAGCTCACTATGCGCACCAATTTGTCCCATTTCGCCATGTCACGGGG
>JADFYX010000233.1 GCA_015232795.1 Magnetococcales bacterium | reverse complement strand
GTTAATTAACTTGCAGGGCTTTTTTTGTTTGTAATGGACTATTAACTTTTTACCAAGGCAGTTTTAACTGCTCCATATGAGAGGTAAATGCGGCCTCTCTGCTGTCTTGATTGGTTGCTACTAGCTCTGGTGCCAAGTCTGTTGCGATGATGCGAGCACCATCGTTTAGAGCTATCAGGGCATTAAGTTCTGGTACTTCTGCTACCAAAGCTTTGCGAAGAGATGCAATATCGGTTAGTTGATCTGCACCTGCGAGGTTAGCCAACACTTTAAAGCCAGCTTTTTCACCTGGATCAGGCAAGCCACACTCTAGTGAACCAAGGTTGCCGTCTCTGTTGAGGAAGGCTCCTTCACTCTCTAGAACATCAGCAATCTGAATATGAATGCCGGTTTTTGCAGGACTTTGTGCATTTATTGCAATAACGTTGGCAGAGTCAGTTTTTGGTGTTGTGCTAGTTGTGTTGACTAGAACAACGCTATCTGATGGGGTAGCTTGATCCCATGGTTTTGCTCCTAAACGGCTGAGTAGAGCAACATTTGCTTCACCCTTTATTTTACTAAAAGGTTTGCCACCAGCCTGCACACTACCACCTGCTGAATAATATAGTCCGGCGTTATACTGCTTGGCTAGTTGAGCAGCACTATATGCCTCTTCAATAGTTACCTTGGGTGAAACCACAACGGAGATAGTACCACCTTTGCTCAACAACGCTTTTGCACTATCCATCTGACCATTTAGAGGGGACTCTTCACGTTTGGCTAGCAGTTGATAGCCAAAACGCCCTTCAGCACAGATAACTGCACCATTTACAGGATCACCATCAATTGCAGAAATTTTAACGATACGACCACGAGCAGTATGTACCGCTATGCCACAACCACGAGCGCAACCTGTACATGTGGTTTTGGTAACATCCCATATCCAAGGACCAGCCTCTTTACCTGTATTAGGTGCCATTGTGCCTGTAGGACAGACATCAATACACATACCACAAGCATCACAGCCAGTATCTTGAAGAGGATCGTTAAAGGTTGGACCAATCTGGGTGGTAAAACCACGGTCGATAAATGTTAATGCGTGAACTCCACGCACCTCATCACAAACCCGTACACAAGAGGCGCAAGTTATGCACTTGTCGGACTCAATACGGATGAGAGGATGACGTTTATCTTCAGCATAAGAACGTTTTGCCCCAGCAAGTTTGGTATCGTTTGCGTTGTAATCAGTAGAATAACTACGTAGGTCACAATCAAAACGGGCATTACAACCACACTCAATACAACGTGTAGCTTCTGCCATGGCTTGAATTTGCTCCAAGCCTGCATTGATTGGGGCCCAACCTCCATCTGTTTTTAACCGTTTTTCAGGCTCAAATGTGGTTTCCAAAGCACGTTTTTTATGGATAAAGCGTGGTGAAAAATCTGCCATATCAAGATCTTGCAGACGACCGCGCGAGTGCTCGTAAGGTTTAATTATCTCCATTTTTGTGCCCAAGAGATAAAGATTAATAGCCTCTGCTGCTCTGCGTCCTTCACCAACAGCACGAATAAGAATATCAGGACCAAAAGCACAGTCACCAGCAGCAAACACACCCTCTTGGCTGGTTACTTGGGTCTTTTCATCATAGATAAAGGTGTTCCAACGGGTGGTCTCAGGAGCGTTCTCTTCGTTATCGATACAAGACATATCAGGATCTTGACCAATAGCAGGAATAATAAGATCAAACTCCAGATCCTCTTCGCTACCTTCGATGGGTACAGGTCTGCGTCTTCCTGATGCATCTGGCTCACCTAACTCCATGGTGATAACCTTCAGAGCTTTAGCCCGACCATTTTCAACAATAACCTCGGTGGGAGCAGTAAGAAAACGGAATTCAACTCCCTCTTCCATGGTCTCTTCTTGCTCCAATGGTAGAGCAGGCATCTCCGCTTGGGTACGCCGATAGAGCAGGGTTACATTTTCAACACCTAAACGGCGGGCAACACGGGCACAGTCCATTGCGGTATCACCACCACCAATAACCGCTATACTGTTTCCGGTTTCAATTTTTTCATTCAAAACTGCCATACGCAAGAAATCCACACCACCGATAACACCAGGGACGTTTTCATTCTCAACCCGCATAGGTTTGGCTTTGTGAGCACCAATAGCCAACAATACCGCACCAAAACCTTGGTCTTGCAGTGATTTAATGGTAAAATCTTTACCAAGACGTTTGTTGAAATGGACTGTAACACCCAGATCTAAAACAGCCTTGATCTCGCTATCCATGACATCCCACGGCATACGAAAACGGGGAATACCATAACGTGCCATACCGCCTAGCTCTGGCAAAGCTTCAAAAATCTCAACTGCATGACCACTTTGACGCAAGAAATAGGCAGCGGAAAGACCAGCAGGACCACCACCAACAACGGCTACTTTCTTGCCTGTATCTGGACCAGCATCTGGTACAAACGGACCGTGTTCTTGCTCATAATCGGCAGAAAAGCGTTTTAGTGGGTTAATAGCAATGGGCTCATCTACCAAGCCACGGCGACATTGAGATTCGCAAGGATGAGGGCAGATCCGCCCACAGATAACAGGTAGTGGATTGCGTTTTTTAATCAGGTGTACCGCCGAAGCAAAATCACCGTTGGCGATATGGGCGATATAGCCTTGAATATCAATATTGGCAGGACAGGTAGCCTCACAGGGGGCAATACAGTCCCCAGCATGGTCGGATAGCATTAGATCCAGGGCCATTTTCCGGCTTGCGGTAACTTTTTCGCTATCGGTTTGGATAACCATACCGGGCCCAACCACTGTTGAACAGGCTGGGAGCAAAGTTCGGGCTTTTTCTACTTCAACCACACAGAGAAAACAGGAGGCGAAGGGCTTTAGTCGGTCATCGTGACAAAAGGTGGGTATGTGAATTCCCTGATCCTTGGCAACAGCCCGGATGGTGGAGCCAGCTTCTACCTCAATATCACGTCCATTTAAGTTAATGGTAACGGAGTCACTCATTTGATTTCCTCGTACCTTGAAATTAAATTCAATGAACTGCTTTTATCAAGCAGCCAAAATTGCATCCGGGTTACAGACCTCAACACACATTCCGCAGTTGATGCAGGCCTGTTGATCGATTACCCAGGTATCAGGCTTTTTCAATTCACCTTCAATGGCATCAACCGGACAGTAGCGTTCGCAAATAGAACAGCCAGTGCAGTCTTTCTGGATGATGGTATGGGTAATCAACCCTTTGCATACACCACCGGGACAGCGATGATCTTTAACGTGGGCAATATATTCATCACGGAAATATTTAAGGGTTGTCTGTACCGGGTTGGGTGCAGTTTGACCCAGACCACACAAACTTGCCTGTTTAATGCTCGGTGCCAACTCTTCCAAGATGGCAATATCTTCCATGGTTCCCTCACCTTCACAAATCTTGGTGAGAAGCTCCTTCATGCGCAAGGTACCGATACGGCAGAAAGTACATTTGCCACATGACTCAAGCTGAGTAAACTCCAAGAAATAACGGGCAAGATCCACCATGCAGGATTTACTATCCATAACAACCATACCACCGGAACCCATAATGGCTCCTGTAGCATTGATAGCGTCATAATCTACCAAGGTGTCAAACATATGTTCTGGTATACAGCCACCAGAAGGACCACCCATCTGCACAGCTTTTAGAGGGCGACCAGATGGAGAACCACCGCCAATTTCCTCTAATACGTGGCGAATGGTAACACCCATGGGAACCTCAACCAGTCCACCACGCTTGATGGTTCCGGCTAGAGCAAAAACTTTGGTGCCGTTACTCTTCTCTGTACCAAGATCAGCATAAGCTTGACCGCCATTATTGATAATCCAAGGCATATTTGCCAGGGTTTCAACATTGTTGATAATGGTAGGAGCACCAAAGACACCCTTGATAGCGGGGAAAGGAGGTCTGATCCGTGGCATACCACGTTCGCCCTCAATAGAGGCTAAAAGTGCCGTCTCTTCACCACAAACAAAGGCTCCTGCACCCTCTTTGATTTTAATGTCAAAGCTGAAGTCAGAACCCAGAATGTTATAGCCCAGGTAGCCAGCTTTGCGAGCATCTTCTAAGGCTTTGCCAAAATATTCAACAGCAAGAGGATATTCCGCCCGGATGTAGGCATAACCCTTAGATGCGCCAATGGCATAAGCTGCAATGAGCATACCCTCAACAACAGAGTGGGGATCACCCTCAAGGAGTGAACGATCCATAAATGCACCTGGATCTCCCTCATCACCATTACATACAAGATATTTAACTTTACCCGGTGCACCACGGGCAAAACCCCATTTTATA
>JADFYX010000232.1 GCA_015232795.1 Magnetococcales bacterium | reverse complement strand
TGGATGAAAATGGAAATCGGGTCGGATATGTCCTGATGTCCAAGGATATCACTGAAAAAAAACAGGCAGAATATGCCTTGATAAAATCCGAGAAAAAATATCGACTCCTCATGGAATATGCTCATGATGCCATTTTCGTGGCTGATGCTCAAACTGGAATAATCCTGGATGCCAACAAGGCCAGTGCAACACTCATAGGTCGCGAAGTTAGCAGCATAATTGGTATGCATCAATCCCAACTTCACCCTCCAGAAAAAATAGCGTTTTACAATAATCTCTTTGAAGAGCACGTGCTTTCCGGTTCAGGTATACTGACCGATGTAGTCGTACTGCATCAAAATGGTCGTCATATACCAGTTGAAATCCGTGCAGGAGTGACAAATTTAGGGGATAAGACGGTTATTCAAGGAATATTCAGGGATGTTACGGAGCGAAAAAAAGCTGATGACGCTCTTAGAGAGAGTCAATCCAGGCTTTCAAAAGCACAGGAGATTGCTCACCTGGGAAATTGGGATTGGGACATTATCAATGACACCCTCTTCTGGTCAGATGAAGTTTTTAGGATTTTCGGCTTGGAACCCTCCCAATTTGGCGCAACCTATAAAACCTTTATTGCAGCAGTTCATCCGGAAGACAGGGACTTTGTCATCCAGGCCGTTGAAAGCGCACTGAATGACCCCAACGAGACTTATGATATTCAGCATCGGGTGGTTCGACCAGATGGTGAGTTGAGGGTAGTTAGAGAACAGGGAGAGATTATTCGTGACTCAGAAGGAAAAGCATTCCGCATGCTCGGTACGGTTCATGATATCACCGAGCTGGCTAAAACTGAGGAGGCTTTAAGGGACCTCAATAACAACCTGGAATTTCGAGTAATCGAGCGAACCCGTCAACTGGAGGCTGCCAATAAAGAGCTGGAAGCTTTTTCCTATTCGGTAGCTCACGATTTAAGGGCACCTCTCAACAATGCTATGGGGTTTTCCAAAATTTTGTTAGATGAATATTCTGATTGTCTGGCTGAGGATGGTAAGGAATATCTGCAATGGTTGGACAAAAGTACCCAGCAAATGAAAAAACGTATTGAAGATTATTTGGAATTAGCCAGATCCACACGAACCGCCCTTCATATTCAAGATGTCAACCTATCTGATTTAATAGAAAAAGCAGCACTCGCTTGGAAAAAATCACATCCAGAAGCTGAGCCGATTTCGGTGGATATAGAACCAAATCTTATGGTGCAAGGAGATCCAGATTTGTTGGTTGTGGTTGCCGAGAATCTTATATTCAATGCTCTAAAATTTACAGCGCAGGTGAATAATGGTAGTGTCATGTTTGGTGTAAACAGACGTGAGGCTGTCCCAGAGTTTTTTGTTCGAGACAACGGCGTAGGGTTTGAAATGCAGTACGCAGATAGGTTGTTTGAACCGTTTGAACGACTTCATGAACCTGGAGAGTTCGAAGGGTCGGGGATTGGCTTGACAACCGTTCAGCGTATTATTCAAAGACATGGAGGGGAAATTCACGCAGAGTCGACGATTGGAAAAGGATCCGTCTTCTATTTTACACTTGGAATTTAAACCTGGATTTGGCAGTTGGCGGTGCGTAGCGACTACTGCCGAATCTAGGTTAAAAACTGTTAGATGGCCGATGGAAAAAGTGTCGCACCGTACTCATCAACACATTGTAAGGAAATAACGGAATGACCCAAAATGATACTCTGTTAATGGTGGAAAATGACCCGGCTGCTATTCGCATTGCCATGCACGCTTTTATGAAGAGTGGCATCAAAAAACAACGGATCAAAGTGGCCAAAGATGGGCAAGCCGCATTGGATATACTGTTCGGTGAAGCCGGGATGGGATATTCTGTTCCACGCCTTATACTTTTGGATTTGAAATTACCAAAAATTAATGGCTTGGAGGTCCTTAAGCGGATACGCAAAGAGCCAAGCACAAAGGGTGTTCCGGTTATCATCCTGACCAACTCTGATGAAGAGAGGGACGTGGAAAAAGGGTATAACCTTGGAGCCAACAGTTACCTGAAAAAGCCCATAGATTTCGATCAACTCATTGATATTCTGGAACAACTTGGATTGATGCCAAAATAAAGGCTGCCCTTGATCATCTCGTTTGTTTTTCAATCAAGGGAGCCGTTTCATCCATCTGGATTATCTACCCCAATCCGTTGACTTAAAATACCGGGTAGAACAAATCACAAGATTTCCCTCATTCATTAAGGATAGGCTGGGTGTTCACAACTGTTGTTTGAATAGCCAGTTGACCTTCCCAGTTGACCACACGAGACGAAGCCAAAAGTTTGATGGCCTTGCCATCGGTACCCAACCCTTCAGCCTCATGAATAGCTGGAGCGTGACCGGAGCCAAATAGTTTCGATTTGGCTACACCGCTTTGACGATCTACTTGGGTGAGAAGTTGCTCAATATTATTCATTGAATTGATCTGTTCTGGATCGGTATAGCCGAAATAACGGGCAAAGGCATGGTTGGAATAGAGGGGTTCTCCATTGCGGTGGATCAATACCCCCTGGATGCCGGATTCTGCCAAAGTTCGATAGTGTTCCCGTGAATCCTTTAAATCATTTCGAGCACGGGTTAGCTCTGTAATATCTTCAAAGACAAGGATGAAGCCGCTCATGGGCTCCCTTTTTTCATCCAGGTTGGGTACCAGGAGTATTTGAAAGATCCGGTCATCTTTTTCTGACAGGGAATAACTAAGCTCAATACTCGCTGATTCTCCCTGTGCCGCTTTGCTGATGGCTGGCTTCAAATAATCATATATTTTCCTGCCAAATGCGGTAAACAGCCTTTTTCCCAAGATATTTCTATCTTGCCCGAACCACTCATTGATTTTATGGTTGACATTGACAACCCTCAAATCTGAACTCATCAAAGCAATACCCATGGGCATTGAATCGGAGATCAGGCGTTGTGTTCGTTCGGAGTGCGCCAACTCTTTCCGAATACTATGGATTTCCGACTGGTCTATGATGACGATGACGGCACCATCAACCTTTTCGTTTATGGTGTGATAGGGGACGATACGGAACCATAAGGAGATTTCTTTGCTGAGTATCTCTTCTTGGTGTTCTTTGCCGCTGCAGATAACCGTGCTGATTTTTTTCTTCAGATCTTTGATATTCAGGTGAGAAGGAACGCTCGTTATCACCTCTCCAATATCTTCGGCAGCAAGGCCAAAAAATTTCACGGCTGCGGGTGAAAAACGTTTTACCCGTAGCTTTGGATCGATAATAATTAGGGAATATCCTACATTCCTCTGCATATTTTCAAAATCCGAGTTTGCGACCATCAACTCAGAGGTTCTGGTTTGCAGCTCTTCATTTACCGTGGTCAACTCTTCATTGGTGGATTGCAACTCCTCATTTGCAGTTTCCAACTCTTCATTGGTGGACTGCATCTCTTCGTTGGAGGCCTGAAGCTCCTCATTCAACGCTTGCAACTCTTCGTTGGATGTTTCCAACTCTTCGATGACGGTTTGCAAATGCTCCTTGGTGGCAACCAGTTCCTGCTCCAGTTCCGGTACTCTTGTGCTGTCACCTTCAACAAGCTTCCCGGTCTCCTCCTGTATATTTTTCTCTGAGATATCAAACTCTTCAAAACCAATCAGGTAGAGGCTGCTTGATTGGGAAACACGGGTAGCCGGGTGAATGCCAAGACGAACCCCCTTGCGTTTATCCTTGAATGCAACGGGTTTTACAGAACCAATAGCGGAGTCTCCTGTTTTCTTTACCTTGGCAAACAGAGCCCAAAACTCACCCCGTAGTTCTGGAATAAGCATACGGGTGACATTAAGGTCTCCTTTTCCCGAACCAAGAATCATGTAGCCGGTTACATCCCCATTGATCTGATAGACAGAACCATCATCACCGATCATCAAGCTTTTGGGAGCATACATACGCATGATGGTAGTGCGCATGGCCTCCTCTACACTGATCTTTTTTTGCTCGGTAGATTTATGGGATGATCCTGGCCACGTGGGTCTGGCACGATCACCGATGGGCATTCTTCCAAAGCGGTCTCCAACCCCGGTTTTCTTCTGATAAATACGGTGTTTTGCACTGGCTGTAGAAAACATATCCGCACTCTGCCCCAGTGCTTCGGATTTTCCGAGAAACATATATCCTGTTGAAGAGAGGGCAAAATGGAAAGAGGAAAAAACCTTATCCTGAAGATCCTGATTGAAATAGATCAGAACATTGCGACAGGTGATCAGATCAAGACGAACAAAAGGAGGATCTTTGGCTAGATCCTGGCGGGCAAAAACCACAAGCTCGCGCAGATCTTTGGAAATATAAAGTTTATCCCCCTTTTTGGT
>JADFYX010000231.1 GCA_015232795.1 Magnetococcales bacterium | reverse complement strand
TATTATAGGCAAAGGCTGCGGCAAAAGTTAAAAATATTAAATTGCGTCCCGCCACAAAGGTGTTGGGTAGTTGAGTCTCTTCATCAATGCCGTTTTTAACCTCTATATCCCTATCGGTTAAGGCGTTGCCTCCCAAAGCAGTAAAGCTGTTAATGGGAACAACTGTATTGGCAACTTTGGCAATTGCAGCAATTTTTTTGGCTGCGGTTATCTCAATTTTGTGGCGTTGCCCATAATCAAAGGTGATGGTCTCTACGTTATCTTTGCCAAAATAGTCCAAAGCCCAATAGAGACAGGTGGTGGAATCCTGACCACCTGAGAGAACAACCAAAGCCTTTTGTGAGTTGCTCATAAGTTTTTTTGCACCCTTTGTAAAAGGGTGGTCAGGTCATCTTTGACAGATTCATGTGTATACTCATCATCTTGGTGGGGAGCCTGACCCGGTTGCTGAAAGTGGGGACGTTCTTGATACATCTCTCCCCAACGCATATCCACTTGGCGGACAAAATCAAAAAGAACCCCGTCACTGTCTAGCAGAGCTTGTAGTATCTCTACCAACGCTATTTTAGGGTCAGCAAGATGATTTTCTAAAATAGAGGTAGAACTTTTTATGCGACGACCTAAAATAGATTTAAGTGCACCGGACGGATCTGGGCAGTGCTGTTTGACAATTTCTATTAGCTGGTTTCGAGCCTGATCTAGTCTTGGAATAGGGGAGGCTCCCTTTAACATACCCCCGCCACCAGCTTGACCAATTGCTCCTGCTATTGAGAATTTTTGCTGCTTGTGAAGCTCGTCTGCTATTTTCTTTTCGTCTTCCATCTCTATATTCTCTTGCTTATTGATAAGTATGAATTTGACAGTATAGGCCATAGCTGGCAGGTTATGCTATGAATAGGTGTTTTTGCGCATAGAAATGGTATAGATAACAGTGAATGACGAAAATTTTAAAATAGCCACCCCGGATCAAGAGGAGGCTATAGAAAAGATGCATAACTTTTTTGAACCTCTGCTTGGGGGTAAAAAATATTTTTTACTCTCTGGTTATGCAGGGACTGGTAAAACCTACACCATAACCGAGTTTGTAAAAGGTCTGCACAGTGATGTAAGGGTGATTTTAACAGCACCCACCAACAAAGCTGTACGGGTGTTGGACAGGATGGCTGAGGCAGGGGGGTTGGATGTTGATACCGGAACCATCCACTCTATCCTTGGTTTGGTGTTGGGTTATGAAAAAGAGCAGCAGATCTTAAAGAAAAAAAGGGCGGCAACCATAGATAAATATGATCTGGTTGTTGTCGATGAGTGCTCTATGGTGGGGGAGGAGCTTTATAATACTATTGATAACGCCTTGAAACAGGGTTCAACCCAGGTGATTTTTGTTGGTGACCCGGTGCAGTTGCCACCAGTTGGTGAATCTAGCTCACCCACATTTTCCATAACCAATAGAGCCGACTTAACAAAAATTATCCGCCAGAAGGAGGATAACCCAATAATCGAACTCTCTGCTGCCATACGCAATATCATGATTACCGGGGGCAGAGTTCCGGTGCGTGGCTTTGTTTCGGATGCGGGGAGTAAAGCTGGTCTTTTTTTAATGCCGGGACACCGTTTTGAAAAATGGTTTTCCCCAGCCTTTACCCAAGAACGTTACCGGGATGACCGGGACGCCTTTAGAGTAGTCTCCTGGACAAATAAAAAGGTTAACTATTTTAATGATAAGATCCGCTCCTTTTTAGTTGATAGATCATCAAACCAGCCGTTTGTACCAACAGAGCGTGCGGTAACAGCAGATGCTGTGCACAAACGGGTGGCAAAAACCAAGACCAAGCTGGTGCTGAATACCGATAGTGAGGGGGAGGTGTTGAGCTGTGTTAGAACCAACCATCCCTGGCATGAAGAGCCGCTGCCTGTATGGGAGGTAATTTTTCGTCCCTTTGATAGCGAGGGGGAGGTGACGCTATATATACCTGATGACACTCAGGTGAGCTATATTCAAAAGCGGCTTAGCCAGCTAGCCCAAGATGCAAAGGCAGGAAAAAAGCAGTGGTGGGATTTTTGGAACCTTAAAAACTCCCTTGCTGACTTAAGGCCATGTCATGCTATTACCGTCCATCGTTCCCAAGGCTCTACATTTAACAATGTTTTTGTCGATTCCGAAACTATACTCACCAATCCCAATAGGCAAGAGGCGCTACAATGTCTCTATGTTGCTGTTACCAGAGCCTCGGACTGTGTAATATTAAATAGCCCACTAATTTGATTTGTTGCTCACATTTCAGATCATAACTAAAAATCTTCTCCTGTTTGGAGCATATTTTAATTCGTGGGTTTCGAGTTTTTTCAATTTTCTCCAAATATTTTTGTCACTAAGCAAATTTTTTTTGTGATATTTTTTTATCTCTTTTCAACGGAAATATCACAAAGTTTTATGTGTCTAAACTATCGTTAACTTACATGTGACAATCTTGTGACGGTTGTTTGTCATGTGTGTCATAAATACAATATCCGGGTAAATAGTAGTTAAATCAACATGATGAATGCTTTGGTAGGGGTTGTTTTGTAGCTGGCACAGCCATTGCTATAAACATCACACTGGATACGGCAATTGTGTCTGTTTGGGCTTCTGAGGTAGCCAGTGAATGGAGTCGAGTTTAAATGTTGTGTATTTTTTTCTTGACTTGGTTCTTGCTGGCGTGTAGAAAAGAACACACATCAAGTTGCAAACAGGCAACACAAGGTTAACGAATTGTTAACGAAAGTAAAAACAGTTACACAAACAGGACATAATGTAGGTTTATATTTTAGGGGCTGTTAGGAATTAGTTATTACTACTTACTGCGGTTCGATACTTTACTAGATAAAAGGAAAAAAGTTACATGAAAAAATCTTTAATTCTCGGTGCTGCAGCTATGGCTGCTTTGGTTGCGGTTCCACAAGCTGATGCTGCTGACGTTAAAATTGGTGGTTACTACATGATGCGTGCTGTTAGCCAAGACACAACTCTAACAGAAGATAGCACTCTAGATGATACACAAGGATGGTTCCAACGTGTACAACTTGATGTTGACGCAAAAGTAAGTGACAAAACATCTGCTCACCTACATACTCGTATCCTAGGTAGCAGCGACACAATTGATGGTGCTAATATTGGTAACGCTGCAGATGCTAATGATGCTTTGGACGTTAAGCGTGCATGGATGGAGACAGAGGTTTATGGTGTTACAGTTAAAGCTGGTAACATGCCTCTTGCCATCAACGACAAACTGCTTTTCAAAGATGACGGCGGTTCCTACGGTACAATCCTTTTGGCTAAGAACTTCGGTGGCGTAACTGCTGTTGCTCTAAATGTTCGTGCTGATGAGGGTACAACCACTGGTGCTAATGCTGACACTGACGATGCTAATATTTATGGTCTTAGCCTTGTTGGTAAAGCTTCTAACCTAAGCTACCAGTTAACTTGGGCACATTTGGCCATCGAAGAAGATTATGCAGCATACAAAGACAGCAACAACAACTGGATTGCTTTGACTGTTGGTGCTGACATGGGCGGTATGAATGTAACTGGTACTGGTATCTACGAGACTGGTCATAGCCAAGATGATGAGACTGGCCTAGCTGATACATTGACAGATGGCGGTTTCATGGGTGCTGTTCGTGTAAAAGGTAAAACTGGCTTTGGTGGCTGGAATGCTTATGGTTTCTATGCAGCAGAGAGTTTTAACCATCCTGCAGAGACTTATACATCTGGTCGTGTTAACCAAGGTTTCTCTAAGACCTGGTTCCAAGGCGGTCCTGGTGGCACAGTATTGATGGAGAGTTGGGCTACTGGTGACGGTGGTACAAGCAACAAAAACAACCTTCAAAACATGATGGGTGTTGGTGTTGGTGCAACTGTTAAAGCAGGTTCTTGGACAATCAGCCCAGCAGTAGATTATGCAACTGTTGTTGAAGATGCTGGTGTTAATTCTAAGAGTGCTTATGGTGGATCTCTCTACCTAACTACTGCTCTAGACAAAGGCGCTACTTTCAGCTTGGTTGGTCTTTATGTAAAACCAACTGATGATTCAAGCACAGTAGATTATGCAGCTATGCAAGCTCTACAAGCTGAATTCAAAGTTAAGTTCTAATTTGTAAGAAAAAACCAACGAATTAATCGTCAAATGTAGCTATTAAAAAGAGGGGTGGAATTTTCCACCCCTCTTTTTTTATTTGTTATGTAGCCAATAAAACATCAATTTAGTTAAAGTCAGAGCTTGTGAAAAAATGCAACCCGTAGCGAGAACGTCCCAAAACGCCCCCCGTGACATGGCGGAATGGGACAAATTGGTGCGCATAGTGAGCTATGTAAGCCAAT
>JADFYX010000230.1 GCA_015232795.1 Magnetococcales bacterium | reverse complement strand
CCCAACATGGCCTTGATCCGTGACTATACCGCCAAAATATTAGTCCTGAACGCCGACCTCAACACTTACATGGGTAAAATGGAGGAGAGCTTCGACAAGGTTCTTGAACTTGCGGAACAGTTTGAAATAAAGGTAAAGGAGCGTATTCAGAGACGTTTGGCCAATGGCACCTCCGGCAATGATATTATCAACACAGAGTACGGTTGGGCCAACCTAGCCATAGAGATGAAGACCACACTAGCTATGAGCAGAATCGCTATAGAGGAGATTGCCCAAGGCCTGGATGCCGACTCAATTTCTAATATAAAAAAGGAATACATTAAGACCATCGCTGAGTTCGATGTCTATATCGACGCCCTAATGAAAGGTGCTAAAACCCGTGAAGGCCGGATCGTGGCAGTATCAGTACCGGAGTTGCGAGGCATGGTGGACCAGATAGACAACATCCATAACAATGAATTCCAGGTAATTGTCAAGCACTTTATGGCCATCAAAACCGAGCAGGCCGATATCCAGAATAAGCGTAACAAGCTGGATGGGGAGACAGATGCCGTAGGTGGGGATATAATGGAAATTTTGAGTGAAATTGAAGCAAGCGCCAATGCTTCCATGCATTCTACCACTGTTGCTTCCCACAAAACTGCCACTCTTGCAAAGAGTGCGGCCGTCATCGGTACAATAAGTGGATTCGTCGTTTCCATAATCTTGGGTCTGTTGCTGGTACGCAACATCAACACAACCCTAACGGATCAGATAACTCTTCTCGGCATTGTCGATGACAAGCTGACTACCTCATCAGGAGAACTGGGCCAGTTGTCACAAGATATGCTATCCCGTGCTGATGATCTTCGCAATCAGGCCTCTCAGGCGGCTGCGGCTGCAGAGGAGATGACTGCTAACATGCACACCATATCGGCAGCCACAGAAGAGATGAGTGCCAATATGGGTACAGTCTCTTCCGCAGCAGAAGAGATGAGTGCCAACATGTCTACTATCGCCTCTGCAACTGAAGAGGCAAATATCAACCTTGAGAGTGTCTCCAACGGTGGCGAGGCAGCAAAAGATAATATGGGACAGGTACGAGAGGCTTCTCAACGCACCAGCAATAATGTGGGGAATGTGGCCTCGTCGGTTGAGATGCTATCAGGATCTATTGGTGGAGTACGTACCCGTTGTGAAAATGCTACACAAGAGGCTGAAGAGGCAAAAATAAGCTCCCAAGAGACCTTTGTGATTATGGAAAAACTCGGTAAATCTGGAAGAGAAATCGGCAAGATGGTAGATGTCATCAACAGTATTGCCGAACAGACCAATATTCTTGCATTGAACGCCTCCATTGAGGCAGCAGGTGCGGGAGAGGCAGGAATGGGATTTGCGGTCGTGGCAAATGAGGTTAAACAGTTGGCCCGTCAGACCAGTGAAGCCACAAGGATGATATCAGACCAGATTGATGAAATCCGTGCCAATTCAGATGCTGCGGGTGTAGCTACTCACAAAGTTGGTGAAATAATTTCCAAATTGGGTGAGGCCAACAATGAAATTTTGCTCGCTGTAAATGAACAGAATAGCACTGTAGACGAAATTTCAAACGCGATGGGAGGCGTTGCCACCGAGACCGATGGTGTAACCAAGATGGTTGAGGGGGCAACAGAAAACATCGGTGAAATTTCCAACAGTGTTAATGAAATTTCAAGTGGTATCGCTGAAGTAACTCGTAGTGTTGCTGAGGCTACATCTGGAGTTGATGAGATGACCCGTTCTATAACAGAGGTATCTGGTGCTAGCGGTGAAATTTCTCTCAATGTATCTGAGACATCTCTGGCATCTGGTGAGATAGCCAAGACCATGGGTGATGTTGACAGCATGGCGAACGGTATACACACTATGGGCCAGACGGTTGATTTACAATCAAAGACCATGATAGAAATAACCGAAGAGTTGCAGGATGCAATGTCCAGATTCAATAAACAGGTAAATGGGTGATATGAGCTAGAAATGGTAGTTGGTGGCCTGCGCCACCAACTACATTTTATAGAATAATACAATACCTACGAATACAAAATTAGAGATTCACTTCGGATTATTTCTTTAGCCGTAACGTTTGGCTTCACACTTTATTATTCTGCATCATATTTTAGGGCTGCTAATTCTGCCAACTTTTCCCTTTGTCTTCTGGCGACATGAATATTGATTTTTTGCTTAAAAGTTTGGGGCATGGGGTCGATATGTGTGGCAATTTTAAGTTTATCATCTTGCGGTCCCTGGACAAAAACCACCCTGCCAAAACAGTTTACCGGATCAAACCTCTCTCCTCCTGTACTTAAGAAAATCCGCATTTCAAGAAGATCACCTTTTTTGATATACTTTCTGTGTGTCCTGAAAGCCAGACCTGTAAGGCTTAAATTAACTGTGTAGAGATCTTTACCATCATCAGAAACGCCAGCGGGTCTATCCAACATTGTTAAATCAATATCATCAATAAAACCTTTAAAGAGCTTTAATTTTTCAGATAATATAGGGTTGGATTCGTTAAGCTCAGCAATGATTTTATTATTTGCCTTTTCAATAGTTTCCAAAGCCTCTTTTGCTGCTGCAAGGTTAGCCTCTTCCATAATAGGGTCGGCCTGATCGCGGATTATCTGATTTTCTATCTGAGCTTTGAATTGTGATAAAATCTGCACAATTTGCCGAGCATCTTTAGCCATGGGTTTACTTAAAATTTTAGTGATATCTAAAAAAAGAGCAGTAACACCTTGGAAATATTCCTCTTCATTTTCATTTCCAGCCCGTAGAAATAACCAAGAAAGTTTATGATAAATCCAAACAAGATACTTTCTCGCTTTAGAACGAGTTTTTTGCATCTCTTTAAAATATTGGGGAAACTCTTTCAACAATAATTGCTGCTGTTTAATACGTGTTCGCAAACCAAACTCGCGATTGGTTTCGAAGTGGGGCAAACATTCTTTTTTATAGGTCTCCTCGCTTACTACACTCCAAACAAAAGGAATACGATCATTTATACGAAAATCTTTTCTATCTGAGCTGGTATTTTCCTTAAGTTTTTCCTGTAATTTAGGGTTATTTACCGCTTTATCAGCATTGGAAGCTAGGTTTAAACCCTTTTTAAGCAAGGCATCAAACTTATCTTCAACTGTGTGTTCTTGCGGCTCAGGTTGAGAAGATACACTTTCAATTGTTGCAGTTTTAACAATGTTGACATCTGCTTTTTTAACTTTACTCTTTATATTCTTTAAGATACTGGGAGCTTTTAACTTAGGAATAACTTTTGCTAATTTTTGTTTAACCAACTCATCAACTTTCACTTCCTTACGTATCCTTTTTAGTTTAGGAATCATCAATGGACCTTCATTTTTTTCAAACTGACAAACTCAAACTACTAGAGCGGTCCGATCCAGCATTATCTCTTATACTTGGACGGCTGGATATGAAAGTCAATCTGCTTTTACGACTTTTCCATCCTGGTGAACAGGAACGCCCCATGGTTCCTACATGGGTTAACCTCAGTGGTGGTGGCATTGCCTTTAAGGAGGAGGATAATAATTTAGAAGAGGGTGAGATAATTGAAATACGTCTCTCTTTTTCAGTTGAAACTATGGCCTCTATCCGTTTCTACGCTCATATCAAAAAAGTTTTTCCCCCCCAAGATGATGGTCTAACAAAGATTGCTTGTATATTTGAACCCATACTGGACCGTGATCGAGAAGCTCTTATTCAACATGTTTTTAAACGGCAAGCAGAGGAACTTCGGGTCAAACGTAACCTTTAGTAGCCCTTTTTGCTTATAATGTTATGTTGAGTCTATCCTATGATACAGCAAAAACAGTCCACAGATAAAAATATTAGATCAGTCTCTTTATGGTGGCGTTGTATAACAGCATCTCAGATGCTCAGGGTGGCAAAATGCCATAAAAAGGGGGCATTACTACCTGCAATGCATCCTGATATGCAACGAGAGCATATCTCCTTTCTTGATAAAGATATGCGTGCTGTAAAATCGGGACTTGCTTTAGAAGGTCTAAAAGCCAAAAACCGCATGGATGTGTTGGACTTATTTGATAAAAAATTAACATCAATGCTAATAGCAATAATTCCCACTCTGTCAGAAGATACCGCCCTTCGTTTTACACCTGATGGTCTTGGTCTGACTTTTTGGCTTGATAATCCTGACATACAGCAATCTGATTTTTTAGAGGTGCAATTTTATCCATCCCAAACAGCACCATGGCCTGTGCACTGTTATGTAAGGGTAATAGGGGTAAAGATAGACGAAGGTACAAATTTAACCAGAGTTAGCTGTCAGTTTGAAAAAAATGAAGGTCCATTGATGATTCCTAAACTAAAAAGGATACGTAAG